>NZ_RZRW01000191.1:0-9791 GCF_003998745.1 Mesorhizobium sp. M7A.F.Ca.US.014.04.1.1
TTTCCAGCGTCTGATGCATCCTGTCGGAGAAAGCGGCGAGGTCGGTGGTGCGAAAAGTGCCGCCGTCCCGGTTCAGCACCGCTGCAAATCTCATGCCCCGCTCCACCAGGTCAGCCAAATGGCGGCCGGGATATACCCAGCCAACGGCTGAAACGCGGCGTCGACAGAAAGGTTCCTCTTGCCACGGGGTGACTACCCCAGCGGCTCAATAATTTCCGTGGTTTCGTTCCCGGACCGCAGCGCTTTGTCGGAACAACTGACCCGGTCACGACGTTGTGAACCTGCAGATGCCGCGTTCCCCAAGGAGACGCGGCGCATGAGATCAGGCACGAGGAGAGACTACCATGATCCGCAATCTTTTAGCCACGACGGCGCTCGCAACCTTTGTCGCGACCGGCGCCTATGCGCAGAACGCAACAAATACGGCGCCTGCCACGCCCGCCGTCCAGGAGCCCGCCGCCGCTCCTGTGGCACGCGCAGAGGGCAGCATCGTCACCAACATCATCGGTGAGTCCGTCTACAACGGCACCGGCGACGATGCCGAAAACATCGGCAAGGTCAGCGACGTCGTGTTCGACAAGGATGGGCAGGCGAAATCCGTTGTCATCGACGTCGGCGGTTTTCTGGGTGTCGGCGCCAAAAGCGTTGCTTTCGATTACGGCAAGCTGCAGTGGGCCGAAAAGAATGGCGACCGCTGGTTGGTGGCCCAGACGACCAAGGACGAACTGACGGCGCAGGCAGAATTCGATAAAAAGCCTTACAGCCCGACCCCAGCACCTGCGGCATCGACCGACGCAACAGCGCCGGCAGCACCCGCGACGACGGACACAGCGCAAAAGCCTGTCGACATGAACGCCGCTTCGGCAGAACCAGTCAAGCGCGCCGACGGCAATCTCGCCACCAACATCATCGGGGAAAACGTCTATAACGGCACCGGCGATGACGCCCAGAACATCGGCGACGTCAACGACATTGTGCTGACCAAGGATGGCAAGGCGCAGTACTTGGTCATCGGCGTCGGCGGTTTCCTAGGCCTTGGCGCCAAGAACGTCACCTATGACTTCTCGAAGGCGCAGTGGGCCGAGAAGAATGGCGACCGCTGGCTGGTCGCCCAGACCACCAAGGAAGAATTGCAGGCGCAGCCGGATTTCAACCGCAAGGCCTATGACCCTGCGCCGGCAACGACGGCTTCGAATGCGCCGGCAGCAGTCGCGCCCGCCGCAGCCCCTGCCGTCGCTCCGTCCGACAAGACGGCACAGGCTCCGGCGCCCACGACCCCCGATGCCTCGGCTCCGGACCAGACAAAGACCGCAGCCATCGACAAGTCGACGCTGACCGAGATGCCGGTTGGTGAGATTCGCGCCGATGACCTCAAGGGCACGACTGTCTATGGCGCCAACGACGCCAAGGTCGGCGAGATCGGCGATGTCGTGCTTGCGCCCGACAAGAAGGCCGATGCGGTGATCGTCGATGTCGGTGGCTTCCTCGGCATTGGCGAGAAGGAAGTCGCGGTCGGCATGGATAATCTCAAATTCATGACCGACAAGGCGGGCAACAAATACCTGTACACGACCTTCACCAAGGAACAGCTCGAGGCACAAACCGCCTATGACAAGGGCAGCTATGCCGAGAAGCGCGATCAGCAGCGCATGATCGTCAGGTAGTTTCCACCCAGTCGGATACAGGCCCGCGCCGGCAACGATGCGGGCCTGTGTTCATGTGTGGCGTGGAGGCAGGCCAGCGGCATGGCCGACGAGGCCGTTCTCGGTCAATTCGGCCAGTGCCAGCGATTGATCGAGATGTTCGGCCCGCCAGGCGAGCAGTCGTTCGGCGAATTCCAGCCGCACGGCGAGATGGCTGGGGTCGGCCGCGAGGTTGTCCAATTCGTCCGGATCGTTTTCCAGATCGAACAGCAGCGGCGGCAGGTTGCCGCCGAAATGCACATATTTGAAATGTTCCGTGCGGATTACGGCGAGATTGCATTGGCGTGAGGCGATGCCGAAATGGCGTTCGGCCTCGCCCGCGGCAACCGAGCGGAAATCGAACTCCCAATGCGCGGCATCGCGCCACGCCGCCGGGGCCTCTCCGCTCAGGAACGGCTTCAGCGACCTGCCGTCGAGATGCGGCGCGGGCTCTTCGCCGAGCAGGTCGAGAAACGTCGGCAAAATGTCGACCGCTTCGGTGAAGCTGTCGACCTTGCCGCCGGCCGCCTTGCCGTGGCGCGGATCGCGGATGATCAGCGGAATGTGGTAGCTGCCGTCGAAATAGCCTCCCTTGCCCAGCATGAAATGGTCGCCCATCATCTCGGCATGGTCCGAGGTCAGCACGACGATGGTGTCGTCCCACGCGCCGGCCGCCTTGACCGCTTGCCAGATGCGGCCGAGCTGGGCGTCGACCTCGGAAATCATGCCGTAATAGATCGCGCGGAGGACGCGAAAATCGTCTTCGCTCCAGTCGTGCACCTTGCCGCTGGCGTCGGGGCGGAATTTCATCTGTTTCTGCCGGCCGAGATCATAGGCTAGATAGGGATGGTTTTCCGCCTCCTCCTGCCAACTTGCCGCGCGCCGAAAGGCCGGGCCGTCAGCCGGATCGTACATTGTGTTGTAGGGCTCCGGCACTATGAAGGGCGGGTGCGGGCTGATGAAGGAAAGATGCGCGAACCACGGCGCGGCGTGCTCCTGTTCGCCAAGCCAACGCGCGAATTCGCCGGTCAGGAAGGCCGCCGGGGTTTGCTGCCCGGAGTAGACGGGCGGCGCGTTGTCGACGGTGGTTCCGACCGCGCCGTCGGCCACCGGGCGATGGATGTCGGGAGATCCGGCGCTGGCGTCGACACCTTGTAGTTCCAGCCAGGATAGCCATTGCTTCTGATGCTCGGGCAGCAACTGGCGCACCGTAAAGCCCGGCAGCACGCCTTCATAGCTTTGCAGCCGCGGATCGCCTGGCGCCAGCAGGCGCGGATCGAGCGACACATCGGTGTAGCCGAACAGCGTCGGATCATAGCCCAGGGCGCGAGCCGAAAGCGCAATGTTGCCGTGGCGAGCGTCGAGCGGCGTGCCATTGCGGCAGACGCGGTTGTTCATCTGGTAGAGGCCGGTATAGAGGCAGGCGCGAGCGGGCGAGCAGGGCGCCGCGCCGCCATAATGCCGCTTGAACAGCACGCCCTCCGCGGCCAAAGCGTCGGCATTCGGCGTTCGCACGATCGGATGACCGGCGGCGGACAGACAATCGCCGCGCCACTGGTCGCATGTGATCAGGAGAATGTTAGGCCGCCTGGCTTTTCCAGTCACTCACGATACCTTTGTCCCGGATGTCGAACGCCGTTTATGGAACCGAATTCTGGCCATGGCGCAAGTCTGACCTGCGAGCCAATTGGTGAACGAACCTTGTTCCATCGTTCACTTTTATGACACAGTCTATTCTGTGTTTGCCGCCTTTGCGGAAACTGCCCTGGTCCTCATATTGGCGTGGACAGCGGCGAGGGCCGCACATGTACCAAGGGAAGGAGCAAGACAATGCTCGACCAGATCAAGGGCCTGCATCACGTCACGTCGATGGCCAGGGATGCCCGCCAGAACAACGATTTCTTCACCAGGAAACTCGGTCAGCGCCGGGTCAAGAAGACCGTCAATTTCGACGCGCCCGATGTTTACCATCTTTACTACGGTGACGAGGCCGGTACGCCGGGTTCGGTGATGACCTATTTCCCCTTCCCCGACATCGGCAAGGGCCGGCATGGGGTCGGGGAAGTCGGAACCACCGTCTACTCGGTGCCGGAAGGCACGCTTGGCTATTGGGAAAAACGCTTTGCCGATGAGGGCGTCACCGGCCTCTCGCGCGAAGAAACCTTCGGTGAGAAGCGCCTGGCTTTTGCCGGACCGGATGGTGACGGCTTCGCGCTGGTCGAGTGCAAGAGCGACAGCAGAGCACCCTGGGCGAAAGGCGGCGTTCCCACGGATGAGGCGATCCGAGGCTTTCATTCCGTGTCGCTCAGGCTGAAGGATGGCGGCGCCACGGAAGAGCTGCTGAAGTTCATGGGCTATGAGGAAGTCGACAAGTCCGGCAATCTCAGGCGGCTGGCGGTGAAGAACGGCAATGGCGCCGATGTCATCGACATCGAATCGCTGCCGAGCACGGCCTTCGCCGATCTCGGCGCCGGCTCCGTCCATCACGTCGCCTTCGCGGTCGAGAACCGCGCCAGGCAGCTGGAAGTACGCAAGGCGTTGATGGACACCGGCTATGGGGTGACGCCGGTGATCGACCGCGACTACTTCTGGGCGATCTATTTCCGCACACCGGGTGGCGTGCTGTTCGAAGTCGCCACCAACGAGCCGGGATTCGATCGCGACGAGGATACCGCTCATCTGGGCGAGGCGCTGAAGCTGCCGACGCAGCACCAGCACCTGCGGCCCTATCTCGAGCAGCATCTGCAGAAGTTGGAAGGCTGAGACCATGAGCAAGGACGCTTACATCCACAAGGTGCTGCCCGGTTCGCCGGGCGGTCCATTGCTGTTCGTCTTCCATGGCACGGGAGGCGATGAGAATCAGCTTCTGTCGCTGGGGCGCGATCTCGCGCCCCAGGCAACCATCGTCTCGCCGCGCGGTGATGTGTCGGAACAAGGTGCCGCGCGCTTCTTTCGCCGCGCCGCCGAGGGCATCTACGATATGGACGACCTGGCGCGGGCGACGACCAAGATGGCGGGCTTCGTCAAGGCCCATGTTGAAGCAGCGAAGCCATCGGCCGTGCTGGGTCTCGGCTATTCCAACGGCGCCAATGTCCTAGCCTCGGTGGTGTTCGCGGTTCCAGCGCTGTTCGACGCGTCGGTGCTGATGCATCCGCTGATCCCGTTCGAACCTGAGGTCAAGGGCAGCCTCGCCGGCCGCCATATCCTGGTGACCGCCGGCAAGCGCGATCCGATCTGCCCACCGAACCTGACCACGCGGCTCGAGGCCTATTTGCGTGCCGACGGCGCCGATGTCACAGTGGAATGGCACGATGGCGGGCACGAGGTGCGGCCAAACGAGATCGAGGCGGCACGGCGGTTCTTTGCCGATACTGCCCAAGGAGCATAGCAATGCCTGACCAACTGCCTGAGATCGAACTTGAGGATCGCGGTTCCAAGGGCCGCTACGTCCTGCGTGGACCCGATGGCGCCGAGGCCGAGATGACTTTCACCAAGATCGGTGAGCACCAGATCATCATCGACCACACCGAAGTGCCGGACGTCTTTCGCGGCCAGGGTGCCGGGCTTCGGCTTGTCACCCGCGCCGTCGAGGATGCGCGTGCGGCGGGCAAGAAGATCATCCCGCTCTGCCCGTTCGCCAACGCTCAGTTCCGCCGCCATCAGGAATGGGCCGACGTGCTGAAGCGGTAGGGATTCGTTGCTTGGAAACGGCGCGGCAAGCGGCTGCCATCCCACCGGGGCGGCTTTGGCATTTGCGCGGGTGGCGCATCCTGCCTAAGTAGATAGGATATATCTTAGCCGCGCCGACAAACGAACCGAATGATCCCCCAATGACCGAAACCGATCTCGTTCCCGTCTTCGACGGCCACAACGATACGTTGCTCAGGCTCCATCAGTCGAAAGACACGGACGTCGAAAAACTGTTCATCGAGGGGAAATCGGGCGGCCATATCGACCTGCCACGCGCGAAAGCCGGCGGCTTCGCCGGGGGCATGTTCGCCATCTTTCCGCCGCCTGTCGAGAAATCCAGGCGCGGCGCCGTGCCCCTGGCGCCGGGCGCCGCCGAACCGCTGCCGCCCGAGGTTCCCCGCAATGAGGCGCTGACCTCGACCATCGCGATGGCCTCGATCCTGTTCAGGCTGGAACGGGCCGGAGCGCTCACCGTCTGCCGCAGCGCCGGCGATGTGCGCAATGCCATGGCGCAAGGGTCGATCGCCGCGGTGTTCCACATCGAAGGGGTCGAGGCGATCGATCCCGAGCTCACCATGCTCGACGTGCTGCATGAAGCCGGCCTGCGCTCGCTCGGCATCGTCTGGAGCCGTCCGAACGCCTTTGGCCACGGCGTGCCGTTCCGCTTCCCGTCTTCGCCCGACACCGGCCCTGGCCTGACCGATGCCGGCAAGGCGCTGGTCAAGGCCTGCAACCAGTTGAAGATCATGATCGACCTGTCGCATCTCAACGAGAAGGGCTTTCGCGATGTCGCCGCACTCAGCGATGCGCCGCTGGTGGCGACCCATTCCAACGTGCACGCGATCTGCGGCCATTCGCGTAACTTGACCGACTGGCAGCTCGGCGCGATCCGCGAAACCGGCGGCATGGTCGGGCTGAACTTCGCAACCGGCTTCCTGCGCGAGGACGGTCGCATGAATGCCGACACCAGCCTCGATATCATGGTGCGCCATATCGATTCGCTGCTGCAGGCGCTGGGTGAGGATGGCGTTGGTCTTGGCTCCGATTTCGACGGCGCCATGATCCCGGCCGTCATCGGCGATGTCGCCGGCCTGCCGAAGCTGATCGATGCATTGGCGGCACGCGGTTTCGGCCGCGCGCTGATCGAAAAAATCGCCTATCGCAACTGGCTCAATATGCTCGAGAAAACGATAGGTTAGAGACAGCCTGCGGCATGGTGTGTTCGGCCCGCCGGCATATGTCGACAAGGACATAGTTCGTCGGTGGAAGCCGGATACGATTGGGTGGATAGCCGGCAATGCTGAAGACCTTCACGGATGAGGGCGGCGAATTCGAGCGAGCCGATGTCGTCATCGTCGGTGCGGGTTTCACCGGCCTGTCGGCGGCGCTTGAGATGAAGAAGGCCGGCATCGATTTCATCCTGCTCGAAGCACGCGACCGCGTCGGCGGACGCGTCGAGTCCCGATTGAACGGACTTGGCGAACGCATCGATGGTGGTGGCCAGTTCCTGTGCGAGGACATGCCGGAATTGATGGCCATGGTCGAGGCGCGCGGCAAGACGCTGGTTGAAACCTATGTCGATGGCGACTTCATCACCCAGCCGACGATGTCCGCACAACGAGCTGAGCGGACCTATCATGCCGCGATGGCGATCCGCGAGCGCATGAACGGGATCGATCCGGACGATGCCTCGATTGCCGGACTGACCGTCGCCGACTGGCTTGCCTGCCAGCACGATTCGGCCGATGCAAGGATGGCTTTCCGTTCGATGATCGAAGGTCTCTGGTGCATGGCGCTGGACCAGATTCCTCTCTGGTATTTGATCGACAATGACCGGCGGGTCACCAACGAGGTGACGGAACTGCAATATTCTGTGCGCGAAACCATGCATTCGCTGGCCGACGATCTGGCCCGCGACCTTGGCGATCGGTTGCGGCTAAGCGAGCCGGTCACGCGCATCGAGCACAGTTCGCCAGGTGTTCTTGTCGTTTCGGCCGGGGGTGCCGTCGAGGCGCGCACGGTTCTGGTTGCCGTCCCGCCGGCGAAGGTGACGGAGCTCGCCTTTGCCCCCGCTTTGCCGGCCGGACTGGGGCGGGCACTCGGCGCCTGGGAAAGCGGCGCGGCTATCAAGATCCTGGTGCGCTATGCCAAACCGTTTTGGCGGGCGCGGGATTTGAGCGGCATGGTGATGTGGCTCGAGCCGCCGGGGCTGTTTGCCTGCGACGCCGGCAAGGATGCGGAGCATGCGGCGCTCGTCGTGTTCGCCGGCGGCTCGCTCGCGCTGCGTTGGCGCGACCTCGGCGAGGCGGAACTGCGTGCGGAGGTGACCGGCCGGCTGGAGGCAGCCCTTGGTCCGGATGCCGGTGACGTCATCGATTTCAGTTTGCGTGACTGGACAGGAGATCGCTGGAGCGGCGGCGCGTACAGCGATCTTATTGTCGATGTTACAGCGACAGACGCCGAGCGAACGATCCTTGCCGGCGCACCGCCGGTGTATCTCGCCTCTTCAGAACTCTCGCCATCGTTTCCGGGGTATGTCGAGGGCGCCATCATTGCCGGGCGCATCGCCGCGCACAAGATCATTGCCGAGCTTCAAGCTCCGGGCTGAGCCTGATCTTTTCGAAAGACTGTTCGGTAAGATCGGTCAAGTTGCGCCTCGAGCCTCGGCGCCGTCGAAGCCATGCCCGATTTTGCCCGACTTCGCCCGAAATGCTGTTTCGAATTCGTTACAGTGCCAATCCTTCGCCACCCCATCACCGTTACAAAGCGCGGATAAGTTCATTTCACCGCCAAAAGAAACTCAGCGAAGGGGAAGGTAATGCATGCAAAAATCCAGACGATCCGCGGCGAGAGCCGCCTTCAGGCTCCAGAGCGCAATGACCGCCGTCCGAAACTGGCGCTGCGCCAGCGGGCCAGCGACCACCCCATGGCGATGTTCATGGTGCTGGCTGCTTGCGCCTTCGTCGGCATGGCGTTCACGCCGACAATCGGGCCGGCCTTCGCTTCGTTGAATCCGCCGGCCAATCTCATCGACGGCGCGCAGACGACGACCAGGACCGCGCGTCTGCCGGTGCCGTTGACCGACTTCGCCTGCAAGGGCCAGGCCTGGGGTGCCGAGAGCATGGATTGCCTGCGCGCCATCGCCGAACAGTCCGGAACACACAAAAGCCGGGCGATCCGCATGATCGCCAATGCCGCGCCGTTGACCGGCACGCCGAATATTTTCTGATTTCCGTCGAAGCATGGTCCCGAAAACCGTTCCCGTTTTGTGGATCATGCTCTGACCTCCCCGAGCGCCCTCCAGTGCGCTCCTTTTGGCTCCCGCCCCCGGGAGCCTCTTTTTTTATCCTTTCAAGGCCGCCTGTTCGGCGATGGCGGAGAGCACGCTGCGCACATCCAGCGTGCTGAACGGCTTTTCCAGAATCTGCGGTCGCTGGTGCGCCGGCAAGGCTTCGATTTCGGCTTTGGCACCGATCAGGTCTCCGGTGACCAGCACGAAACGCCGCGCCAAATCGGGCTTTTCGGCGAGCAGCTCACGATAGATCGATATGCCGCTGACGCCGGGCATGCGCAGGTCCGAAAAAACGATGTCCGGCGGCATGTGGCCGCTCAAGGTGGCGGCGGCCGATTCCCAGACCGGCACGATCCGCGACTTGATGCCCATCAGTTCGAGGATGTCGGAGAGTGACCCGGCGACATCCGGCTCGTCGTCGATGATCAAGGCATGGCGCAGGCCGCTCGATCGCGGCTGGTTGTCGCCGGCGGTGGCGAGGCCGGCCACGATGGCCGGCAGCTGGACGACGAAACGCGCGCCTCTCGGGAGCACTTCCTCGAACCAGACATTGCCATTGTGCCGCTCGATGATCGATTTCGAGATCGACAGGCCGATGCCGGTGCCGACGCCGACCGGCTTGGTGGTGAAATAGGATTCGAAGATGCGGCCGCGGATCGCTTCCGGCACGCCGGGCCCATTGTCCTCGACCGAGAAGCAGGGATGATCCCGGTCGCTGCGGAACGTCCGCACCTTGATCAGCCGGTCGCCGGCAATGCCAGCCAAAGCGTGCTGGCTGTTGATGAGGAAATTGGCCGCCACCTGCGTCACATGGTCGGCGTCGGCCATGGCCAGCAGCGGGCCTGCGGCGAAATCGGTGTCGATGATGATGCCGCTTGAGCGCGCGCCATAGGCGGTCACTTCAAGTGCCGCCCGGATCACCTGGTTGAGGTCGGTCTCGGCTTGTGCCGCGGGATGGAGGCGGACCATCGACAGGAAGCTCTTGACGATGCGGCCGCAGCGCTCGGCGGCCGCGCGGACCTTTTCGGCGCGCACCTTGGTTTGCGGATCGGAGGCGAATTCGTGCAGCAGCGTCGATTGCGCCACAACCACGGCCAGCGGGTTGTTGAGCACGTGCGACACACCGG
>NZ_RZRW01000192.1:0-9698 GCF_003998745.1 Mesorhizobium sp. M7A.F.Ca.US.014.04.1.1
GAAACTGGCGGGCACGCTGCGAACGCTTGGGCCGGCTCTTCTGGCAGTTGTCGGCGTCGCCGTGCTGGTGGTCGGCCGTGAAGGCGTCGGCGGCATGATCCTCACCGCGGCAATTGCCTGGTATGGTTCCATGCGAATGAAACGCCAGCCGGCGGGGCTTGCACCGGGCAAACGCTCGACGGTGCGCACAGCGGCATTGGAAATGGAGCTCGATCACGATACCGGCGGCCTCGAAGGACTGGTCCTGGCTGGCCGCCACGAAGGCAAGATGCTTGGCGCGATGGGGCTGGTGGAATTGCAGCACCTCTACCGCGAACTCTCCGGTGATCCGGAGAGCCGGCAGTTGCTAGAGACGTATCTTGACGGCAGATTTCCCGTCTGGCGCAAAAACACTGAGACGAACGGTGGCGAAGGGCTGGGTGTTGCGCCAGGTCCGGGCGCCATGACTAAGGAGGAGGCCTACAAGGTCCTTGGTCTTGAAGCGGGGGCCGCCGCGGCGGATGTCCGCAAGGCGCACCGCCGCCTGATGCAGCGCCTGCACCCCGATGTCGGCGGCACGTCTTTCCTGGCGGCGCGGATTAACGAAGCCAAGGACGTCTTGCTCTCCAATCACAACTAGTCTCCTTCGACGCAGAATTTTTCCGGGAGATGATTTCCACGCCGTCCTACTGCTGGACGGCGTAGCACTCGATGTTCTTCTTCTTCAAAGCGGTGCAGGCCTTCCAGGCGGCGGTCTTCGAACCGAAGCCGCCGAAGCGGGCGCGATAGTAGGTGACGCCGTCCTTGTCGAAGGCGACGGTGAAGCCGGAGGCGTCGGCCAGCACCTTGGGCGCCTGCTTGGTGGTCTTGTCGAGGAAGGCCTGTGCCTCGGACTGCTTTGGCGACGAGGCGACCTGAATGGCCCAGCCCGACGGCACCGACGCCGTGTTGACCGGATCGACGGCCGCTGGTGTTGGCTCGGCATAGGCAGCGACGACCTGGGCCGTCGCGACCTGGGGGGCTGAAACGATGACGGTCTTGACCTTTCTGGTCTTGACGACGGGGGCTGCTTCTTCGGCCTGCGGGGTATCGTCTTCCGCGACCGTGGCGTCCTCGGCGACGGTGGCGTCGTCCTGCGCCACAACAGGCTTGTCATCGGGCGTCGGAGCGTCATGCTTGGGCAGGAGAACCTGGGCGAGGGCGGTGACCGGGTTGTTGCCGCCGGCCTTGGCCACCAGATCGCCACCGCCGCGAGTCGATGCCCTCGGCAGATAGGTGTTGATCAAGCTGGCCATCTGATTGTCGCGGCTGCGGCCGGAACTGCCGCCCATGACCACGCCGACGATGCGGCGATTGCCGTCGGAAACCGACGAGACGAGGTTGAAGCCGGAGGCGCGGGTGTAGCCCGTCTTGATGCCGTCGACACCCTTGATGCGTCCGAGCAGGCGATTGTGACCGTTGATGCGCTGACGCCCGTAGAGGAAGGAGCGCTGCGAGAAATAGCCGTAATATTGCGGAAAATGTTCGCGCAGCGCGATGCCGAGCGTCGCCATATCGCGCGCGGTGGTGAACTGGCCAGGGTCTGGCAGGCCATTGGCGTTGCGGAACACGGTGCCGTTCATGCCCAGCGCACGCGCCTTGGCGGTCATCATGCGGGCAAAAGTGGTTTCATTGCCGCCGAGCATTTCGCCGAGCGCGGTGGCCGAGTCATTCGCCGACTTGGTGACGATCGACAGGATCGCGGTCTCGACCGTGACCGAACCGCCCGGCTTCACGCCAAGTTTCGTCGGCGCCTCGGCGGAGGCCTTGGCGGAAAACACCACTGGCGTATTCCTGCTGATCTTGCCCTTCGCCATCGCTTCGAAGGTCAGGTACAGCGTCATCATCTTGGTCAGCGAAGCTGGATAGCGCCTGCCGTTGGCATCTGCGGAGTAAAGCACCTTGCCAGTCTTGGCATCCACGACGATGGCCGCCTGCTTGGCCGCCAGCGACGAGGCAACGTCTCCAAAAACGAATGTCATCGCCAAGGCGATGATCATCATCGTTTTGAGAGGGGAGGTGGATTTGGAAACGATGCCCAACAACGCCTTACGCACTGGTACTTCCCTTGGATTTCTTCGTTGCGTTGGAGGCGGCAAAGGGTCCTGCCTCGCTTCCGGCCAAGCTACCGGCGCAGCGTTACCAATCCGTTTATGGTAACCGCCGCGTTCACCATTTTCTTCGTGCTTGAAGCTCTCTTTATTCGATTTTTAGCCATTGGCTGCGCAGGCGGGTCCGCGAGCCCGCGAAATCTTGACTTTTGTGCGGCGCACAATATATTATCTTGCATTGCACAAGGGCGCCCCGAAGAAGGACGCCTCAACCGTCAAGGGAATCGTGAAATGACCCAGACCTATGAGGACTTCAGCAAATACGGCAAAGAGTTCGCCGACACCGGATTGAAGAGCTTCGCGTCGCTCTCCAAGGGCGCACAGGCGATTGCCACCGAGGCTGGTGAATACACCAAGAAGAGTTTTGAAACCGGCAGCGCCACTGTGGAGAAGCTGTTTTCAGCCAAGTCGCTGGAAAAGGCCATCGAGATCCAGTCGGACTACGCCAAGCAGTCCTATGAGGCGTTCGTCGCCGAGGCTACCAAGATCGGCGATCTCTATGCCGAACTCGCCAAGGAAGCCTACAAGCCATTCGAATCGATCGTTGCCAAGGCGAAGTAATTTCGCCCGGGCGAACTGATTTCGCCTGACGTGACCCAGATTCAGCCTTTTGACCCGAGAAAAAGCCCGGCCGTGGAAACGTGGCCGGGCTTTTTCGTGTCAATTTCCGTTCCAGAGCCTCGCGCCCCTTCACGATTGCGAAAATCGTCCAAGTTTGGTGACCTAGCCATATTGTCAGCTAACCAGAAGGGCTTAAAATCGTACATCGAACACCTACATGTCGAACTCGCATGGGGAATCGAAAGAGGCAGGAATACGTGACGATCGGTTTGACTGCCACGAGACGCGTGGTGCGAATGCAAGACGGCGACGGTAACGGCAATGGGGCCGGCCGTGGGACGGCCGTCATCACGCGCACCAAAACCAAGACCAAGAAGCCCAGCCTTTATCGGGTCCTCATCCTCAACGACGACTACACTCCGATGGAGTTCGTGGTTCACGTGCTGGAGCGTTTTTTCCAGAAGGATCGCGAAGCCGCCACACGCATCATGCTTCATGTTCACAATCATGGAGTGGGCGAGTGCGGGGTCTATACATTCGAGGTGGCCGAGACCAAAGTGTCCCAGGTCATGGATTTCGCCCGACAGAATCAGCATCCGCTGCAATGCGTGATGGAGAAGAAGTGAGGTAACATGCCGGCTTTCTCCCAAGGCCTGGAAAAGGCGCTTCACCAGGCGCTGACGCTCGCCAATGAGCGGCACCATGAATATGCAACCCTAGAACATCTGCTGCTCGCGCTCATCGACGACACCGAGGCGGCCGCCGTCATGCGCGCCTGCAATGTCGATCTCGATGAGCTCAAGCATACGGTTCTCACCTATATCGACACCGAGCTGGACAACCTCGTCACCGGCTACGACGAGGACTCCAAGCCGACGGCCGGTTTCCAGCGCGTCATCCAGCGCGCGGTGATCCATGTGCAGTCTTCTGGCCGCGAGGAAGTGTCGGGCGCCAACGTGCTCGTCGCCATCTTCGCCGAGCGCGAGAGCCATGCCGCCTATTTCCTGCAGGAACAGCAGATGACCCGCTACGATGCGGTCAACTACATCTCGCACGGCATTGCCAAGCGTCCGGGCGCGTCGGAGACACGCTCGCCGCGCGGCGCCGATGACGAGCAGGGCGGCCAGAACGGCGCCGAGCCGCAAGAGGAAGGCGGCAAGAAGAAGCAGCAGCAGGACGCGCTGACGGCCTATTGCGTCAATCTCAACAACAAGGCCAAGGCCGGCAAGATCGACCCGCTGATCGGCCGCGAGTCCGAGATCAACCGCACCATCCAGGTGCTGTGCCGCCGCTCCAAGAACAACCCGCTCTACGTCGGTGACCCCGGCGTCGGCAAGACGGCGATCGCCGAGGGCCTGGCCAAGCGCATCGTCGAGGGCGACGTTCCCGAAGTGCTGCACAATGCCACCATCTTCGCGCTCGATATGGGCACGCTGCTCGCCGGCACGCGCTATCGCGGTGATTTCGAGGAACGGCTGAAGCAGGTCGTCAAGGAGCTCGAGGATTATCCTGGCGCCGTGCTGTTCATCGACGAGATTCACACGGTGATCGGGGCAGGGGCGACTTCAGGCGGCGCCATGGATGCGTCCAACCTGTTGAAGCCGGCGCTGTCGTCGGGTGCGATCCGCTGCATCGGCTCGACCACCTACAAGGAATTCCGCCAGTTCTTCGAGAAGGACCGTGCCTTGGTGCGGCGCTTCCAGAAGATCGACGTCAACGAGCCGACCATCGAGGACGCGATCGAGATCATGAAGGGCCTCAAGCCCTATTATGAGGAGTTCCACAAGGTGAAGTTCACCAACGAGGCGATCAAGGCCTCGGTGGAACTGTCGGCACGCTACATCAACGACCGCAAGCTGCCGGACAAGGCGATCGACGTGATCGACGAGACCGGCGCCTCGCAGATGCTGGTGCCGGAAGCCAAGCGCAAGAAGACTATCGGCATCAAGGAGATCGAGGCGACGATCGCCACCATGGCCCGCATCCCGCCGAAGACGGTTTCGGCCGACGACGAGAAGGTGCTGCAGGGCCTCGATATCGAGCTGAAGCGAGTCGTCTATGGCCAGGACACTGCGATCACCGCACTGACCTCGGCGATCAAGCTGGCGCGTGCCGGCCTGCGCGAACCGGAGAAGCCGATCGGCTCCTACCTGTTCTCCGGCCCGACCGGCGTCGGCAAGACCGAAGTGGCCAAGCAGTTGGCCGCGTCGCTCGGCGTGGAGCTGATCCGCTTCGACATGTCGGAATATATGGAGCGCCACACCGTGTCGCGGCTGATCGGTGCTCCTCCCGGCTATGTCGGCTTCGACCAGGGCGGTCTTCTGACGGACGGCGTCGACCAGCATCCGCATTGCGTGCTGTTGCTGGACGAGGTCGAGAAGGCGCATCCGGACCTGTTCAACATCCTGTTGCAGGTTATGGACCATGGCAAGCTGACCGACCACAACGGCAAGCAGATCGACTTCCGCAATGTGATCCTGATCATGACCACCAATGCGGGCGCGTCGGATGCGCAGCGTGCGGCGATCGGCTTCGGCTCGACCAAGCGCGAAGGCGACGATGTCGAGGCGATCAACCGGCTGTTCACGCCGGAGTTCCGCAACCGTCTCGATGCGATCATCCCGTTCGGCTCGCTGCCGGTGCCGGTCATCCATCAGGTGGTGCAGAAGTTCGTCATGCAGCTCGAGGCCCAGCTTTCCGAGCGTGGCGTCACCTTCGACCTGTCGGCGGACGCGATCGCCTGGCTCGCCGACAAGGGCTATGATGAGCGCATGGGCGCGCGGCCGCTCGGTCGTGTGATCCAGGAGCACATCAAGAAGCCATTGGCCGACGAGGTGCTGTTCGGCAAGCTCAAGAAGGGCGGCACGGTGCGCGTCACCGTCGAGAAGAAGGAAACCGGCGAGACCGGCCTGAAGCTCGAATCGCTGGCCGACGAGGCGCCGGTGAAGCCGAAGAAGGAAGAGCCGGAAGAAACGCCGAAGTCCAGAAAGGCCGTGGTGAAAAAGCCGGCGGCCAAGAAGCTGGTGGCGCAGAAGCCCGAAGCCAAGGGCAAGGACGGCGGCAAGCGCAGCCTGGTGCCACAACTGCCCCGAAAGAACTGAGCTTACGAAAGTCAAAAAAGCCCCGGAGACGGGGCTTTTTTATTGGAGCGAGGGTAGGCATAATCGGCCAGATCATCATCCTGAACGGTGCGCCGCGATCGAAAAACAAGCATCGCCAAGGCTGTTCAGGAGTGCTTCGATGGCGTCTGGATCAATCTCGGTGTCGACGTTTGCGATCAGGCCATGCCGCCGCGCTATCGACCCGAGATGGGATTGCGGCCCGGTGGCGCGCCTGTGGCAGGAAGAGGTGCACCGGCCCGGCGTGTACGATCTGGAAGTCGACACGTCGCTCCTGAGCCCTGGGCAATGCGCGGACACGCTCGCAGAGCAGCTTCGGCAAGGACCGTATCGAACAGCGTTTCGGAAATGTCCAACCCATCCAGCGCCGCCCTTGAGGCGTTTTGACCGGCATGCCGCCGCAGGCGAGTTCGTCCAGATCGGCGAATTTACATCCCGCAAAGGGCCGGCGATTGCATGGTGGAGCTCTCAGCGGCCGCGCTGTCCGACTCGAAACGGGTCAGCAAATATCCGCACGCCTTCCAGATCGCGACCATCAGGGATGCGCCCGCATAGCCATCCACGGCATAGTGCCAGCCAAGCACGACGGATCCGACCATAATGACGCCGCGAATAACCACATCACAACACCGGCCAGCCGAGACCGCCGCGTTGCATAGAGAGCGAACAGCACCGCCATCGCAACGTGCAGGGATGGGAAGGCGGATATACCGACGCTGCCGGTAGTTGCGCCGGTGTAGCCACCCCACAGCATATCCTGCGTGTTGAGCGCCCAGATTGGATAGATGCGATCGGCGGTGGCGAGTGCTTGCATGAGGGCGTGAAAGTCGTTGCCGAACCCCAATCGCTCGTAAAAGCAAGGGCCAGCCGACGACAGGCCCATCGCGAGGAAGAAGCCACCCAGCGTCCACACCGTCATGAAGCTCATCAGGAACTGGTGACGCAGCTTCGTATCCTTGCGTGCGATGCACACGGTGAAAACCGCGGTAATGAGCACGACGAACCAGAAATTGTAAGCGATGTTGATGATCTTCAATGCAAGCGGCGACTGGACGGTAAACCACAACCATTCGTGCGGGGCTCGACCGAAATGCAGGATGCGGTCGGCCTGAGCCAATGCCTTGTCCCATGCAAACGGAGAGAGGATTGCAATGGCTCCCTTCAACACACCGATCGCGGATATGAAGGCAAGACCCGCACCCAGGCCATTCAGGCTGTTGGCAATGCGTTCGGCGTCGCCAAAGAATCTACCCAGTGACTTGAGGAAGGTGTGCAGCGGTTCGGTATCCCGCTGGACCAGCGCAAGATGGAGAAGCGTCCCAAGTGCAAAGGCTGAGCCGCAAATCCAGAAGGCGATGAAAAGATACTCAGCGTATTCCTCCAGAACGCCGAAATCCGGCATGTTTCCAGTGTGCCACCCGACTGCGCTTGCCAGAAGCAGCGCAGCGGCAGCCATAGCGTGCAGCAGCCGGTGTCGCCAAAAGGCATCCGCCAAGATGCCAAGAAAAGCACGCTCGACAATTGCCCCCGCCAGTGGGGCCGATGCCGCAACCGAATGTTCCATGGTTTTGAAGCCCCACAGCTCGCCACGCGTTAGCATTTTACCGTGAGATGGTTCGATATTTCCTAATCAGACGATTAGAGTTGCAAACGGTTGAGTCGGCACTGGGCACGGCCGGGCATTAGAATCGGCTTCTGGACTGAACGGCGCTTGTTAGTCCGATATTCTCGACCCGGTCCACCACATCATTGGCGGACCTCCCGCTCTCAATTTTTGAGTGCAGTCCGTATCTTTTCGGCGTTACCGACCAGAATCTCCGGCTTCTCCATCTCGCCCGTGTGCGGCTTCAGCGGGATGCCGTCGAAGCGCGGAATGACATGCACATGCAGATGATAGACGGTCTGCCCTGAGGCCGGCTCATTGAACTGCATGACGGTGACGCCATCGGCGCCGAAGGCCTTTTTCACCGCCAGCGCCACTTTCTGAACGGCGCTCAAGAGATGGCCGAAAATTGACGGATCGGCATCGAGAAGGTTGCGCGACGGCGCTTTCGGCACCACCAGCGTATGGCCGGGCCCCTGCGGCATCACATCCATGAAGGCGATGACCGCGTCATCCTCGTAGACACGGTGCGAGGGAATTTCGCCGCGCAGGATCTTGGCGAAAATGTTGTCGGTATCGTAGGCGGCCTCGGTCATGGCGAACGCTCCGGATTGTGCCTTCGTGTAGCGAAGGCGTCGAAATTCGGCAAGATAATCGTCGCCCCCCAGCCGGCCAGCCGGGGCTACTCCTCGAGATCCTTGCGGAACGGGGTATGCTCTTCCAGATATTCGCTCATCCGCTCCACCTCCTGCCGTTCGCGCCGAAGATAGTCGGCGACGGCGTTGCGCAGGCCTGGGTGCGCAATGTAGTGCGCGGAATGCATGGTCACCGGCCGGTAGCCGCGCGCCAGCTTGTGCTCGCCCTGCGCTCCCGCCTCGACCACCTTGAGCTTGCGCTCGATGGCGAAGTCGATCGCCTGATGATAGCAGACCTCGAAATGCAGGAAGGGATGGTCCTCGATGCAGCCCCAGTTGCGGCCATAAAGTGCATCCGAACCGATGAAATTGATCGCGCCGGCGATATAGCGCCCGTTGCGCCTGGCCATCACCAGCAGGATGTCGTCGGCCATGCGCTCGCCGATCATCGAGAAGAATTGACGATTGAGATAGGGCCGGCCCCATTTGCGACTGCCGGTGTCCATGTAGAAGGCGAAGAAATCGTCCCAGGCTTTCTCCGTGAGGTCCTTGCCGGTCAGCCGGTCGATTGAAATGCCTGGGGCAAGCGCTTCGCGCCTTTCCTTTTTCATCGCCTTTCGCTTGCGCGAGGCAAGGGTGGCGAGGAAGTCGTCATAGGTTGAAAAGCCTTCGTTGAAGAAATGGAATTGCTGGTCGGTGCGGTGCAGGAAACCGGCTGCTTCCAGCACCTCCACATCGCTCTCTTGCGCGAAGGTGACATGTGCGGAAGAGACACCGAGCTTTTGCGTCACCGCCTTCAGGCCCGCCGCGAGACCGGCCTTCACCTTGGCACTGTCCTCGCCCCTGGTGACCAGCAGGCGAGGGCCGGTGACCGGGGAGAACGGCACGGCACTTTGCAGTTTGGGATAGTAGCGGCCACCGGCGCGTTCGAACGCATCCGACCAGCCATGGTCGAACACATATTCGCCCTGGCTGTGCGATTTGAGATAACAGGGCACCGCGCCCAGCAATCTGCCTTGCCCATCCTCGAGCCGGAGGTGGTGGCCCTGCCAGCCGGTACGCCGCACGGCGCATCCAGAATCTTCGAGCGCGCCTAGAAAAGCGAATGAAACCAAAGGATTGTAGCTGGCTTCTAAATCGCCGCGCGCAGTTCCCGCAAAGCCATTCCATTCATCATAGGTGAAGGCGCCGATGCCGGCGGCGACGCGGATCGAATAGTCCGCATTGGCCGTTTGTCCGTCACCCTCATCGCCCTGATCCATGAGGCTTATTTAAGCTCCGTCCGGCCTGGTGCAAGTCACGTTTCAGACACTCAGGCGACTTTGACCAGATCGGGTTCGAACCCTTCGAAAGTCATCTGGTCGGCATATCTGAAGGTCAGGTCGACCGCCGGCTGGTCATGCACCGTCCAGGTGATAACAGGCATTTTCAGCCTTTCACGCACGAAGCTGACAAATGGGTTTGGCAGGTCGCCGGCGGCGTAGGAGGTGAAGGCGATCTCATGCGCCAGCATGGCGAAATGCGCCTCGATCAACCCGACGTCCTTGCCGTAGGCGGTGAGACCCCCTGGGATACCCGGCGCGTCCTTCGGAAAATCGCGGACCAGCCAATGGTCGAACGACATGATCGCCGCCCTGCCCTTGTAGCGCTT
>NZ_RZRW01000193.1:0-9690 GCF_003998745.1 Mesorhizobium sp. M7A.F.Ca.US.014.04.1.1
ACCTGGAACGTCGCCACCATCAGTCCGCCGGCGCTTTCTGCCTGGTCGGGTGCTGCCCGCACCAGCCAGCTCTGCAGCCCGACCGGAACGGCGCCGAAAGCAAAGCCCCAGACCGCAACGGCGGCAGCGGCGATCGTCGGCGAAGCTCCGAAAACCAGCATCGAGGCGGCGGCCGGTGCGATCAGCAAGGGCGCCAGCCCAACGGCTGCCTTGAGGCTGCGCTCGGCCAGGATGCCGCCGGCGACATTGCCGAAGAAGCCGCCAATGCCATAGGCCAGCAGCACCAGCGAGATCGTCTCGATGTCGAGCACGGGGACCTTCTCGAGGAAGGGACGGACATAGGTGAAGCCGGCAAAGTGTCCCGAAGCGACCAGCAGCACGACCAGCAGCGCCACCCGGATCGACGGACGCTTCAGCACGTGGAGCAAGGTGCGGAAGCTTGCCACACCCACGGGGGGGCAATTTCGGAATGGTGGCCAGCTGCACCAGCAGCGCCAGGGCGGCGACCACGGTCGCAATCATGAAGGCCGTGCGCCAGCCCCAGATGTCACCGACATAGGCGCCGACCGGCGCCGCACAGACGGTCGCCAGCGAAACGCCGGTCAGGATGATCGACATGGCGCGCGGCATCAATCGCATCGGCACCATCCGCAGCGCGGCCGTGGATCGCCGGGTCTGGATGAATTGCCAAGCCTTCCGGACGCAATGCCATTGCCGGGCCACCCGCATGCAATAGCTTGCCAGAACCAGGCAGCGAGAGGCCGGCGGCAAGCCGGTCCGAAGAGGAGAACCAATGCCAAATCATCCGAAGCTCATCGCACTCGCCGTCATGCTTGCGGTTCCCGGGCGCGCCTTTGCCCTCGAGGACAGCTACCTGCCGGCCGACAAGATCCCCTATGTGGCGGAAGTACCCGACCAGCCGCATCGTCTTGGCCCATTGTGGGGCGAGCGGGCCAAGGGTCCGGCAGGCACGTTGCTGAAGGTTCCCGGCAACTGGCGCGCACCGGTCCATGCGCACACCGCGGATTACCGTGCGGTGGTCATAAAGGGGATGTGGGCGCACTGGCAGATGGATGGCGGCGAGGCGACCAAGGTCGAACTGCCTCCTGGATCCTACTGGACCCAGAAAGCCAATGAGATGCATGACGACGCCTGCGTCTCCGACACGGAATGCGTGATCCTGCTGATCAACGACACGCCCTACGAAACCTACTTCCAGAAATAGGCTGGGATGCGGCTACGAGGCGTGACGCAAGCTGACGCCGCTGCCCTTGTCGAACAGCACCACCTTGTCGGGGTTCCAGGCAAAGCGCACCGCCTGCTCGATGGCGACGTCGGTCCTGGCCGGCACGGTTGCACGCAGTGTCGCGTCGCCGACGCGCAGCGTCAGGATCTTTTCGACGCCGTGGTTCTCGACGTCGTGGACACGCGCCTCGACCGGCGCGCCGCTCTCGAGATAGACGTCCTCGGGACGAATGCCGAAGACGAGCGGGCGACCGTCGGTCGCCCCGCCCGCTTTGGCTCCCCCTGAAAAAGGCAATTCGAAATTCAGCGGCGCCATCACCGCGCGGCCGTTCACGAGCTTGCCGTCGATGAGGTTCATCGGCGGCGAGCCGACGAAGCTCGCCACATAGGTGTCGCGTGGATTGTTGTAGATCTCATGCGGTGTGCCGGTCTGGACGATTCGGCCATGGTTGAGCACGCCGACCTTGTCACCCATCGACATCGCCTCGATCTGATCGTGGGTGACGAACAGGAAGGTGGCGCCGAGCTGTATCTGCAGGTTCTTCAGTTCAGTCCGCAGCGCCTCGCGCAGCTTGGCGTCGAGCGCAGACAGCGGCTCGTCCATCAGGAACACACGCGGCTTGCGCACGATGGCGCGGCCGATCGAGACGCGCTGCATCTCGCCGCCGGACAGCCGATCCGTCTTGCGGTCGAGCAGATGCTCGATCCGCAGCGTACGGGCGGCACGGTCGACACGGTCCTTGATCTCGGCGTCGGGCAGCCGGCGAATTTTCGGCTTCAGCGGGAATTCGAGATTTTCGCGCACCGTGTAGCGCGGATAGAGCGAATATTGCTGCAGCACCAGCGCCACGTCACGCTCGGCCGCACCCCAGTCGGCAACGTCGACGCCGTCGATGAAGACCTGGCCTTCGCTGGGCTTCTCCAGGCCGGCGATAAGCCGCAGCGTCGTCGTCTTGCCGGCGCCCGTCTCGCCCAGCAGCACGAAGAACTCGCCATCGGCAATATCGAGATCGAGCCCGGTGAGCGCCGTGTGGTTGCCGAAGGTCTTCGAGATGTTCTTGAGCTGGATATGGGCCATCAGAGTCTCACCTCAAGCGACTTGCCGCTTGCCTTGTCGAAGAAATGCGCCTGGGTCGGGTCGATCCTGGCGAAGACCCTTTCACCGGGTCCGGCAACGAAGCCGCTCTTGGTGCGGGCCCGCAGCAACTCGGTTCCGACCTTGAGATCGACGATGTCGAAGGAGCCGAGCGGCTCGACGATATGTGTGTCGACAGGCACGAAGCCCTCGGTCGCCTCGCGCCGGATGAGCACGCCTTCCGGCCGTATGCCAAGCGCCAACTGGCCGCCGGCATGGCCGTTGAGCTTCGACAGCAGGGCTCGCGGGAACTCGAAGCCGGCGGCGGCTCCACCGACCGTCACCGAAACCGAGGACGTCGTCTCGGCCACCGCCGCATCGGTGACATTCATCACCGGGCTGCCGACGAATTGCGCCACGAACAGATTTGCCGGCTGCGAATAGACCTCGTCGGGCGTGCCGACCTGCTGCAAGACGCCTGCGTGCATGATGACGATGCGGTCGGCCAGGCTCATGGCCTCGATCTGGTCGTGCGTGACATAGATGGTGGTCGAGCCCTGCTTGATGTGCAGCCGCTTGATTTCCGCGCGCATCTCCTCGCGCAGCTTGGCGTCGAGCGCGCCGATCGGCTCATCCATCAGCATGGCTTTCGGCCGCCGCACCAGAGCGCGGCCAATGGCGACGCGCTGCATGTCGCCACCCGAGAGCGCCGACGGCTTCTTGTCCAGCAGGTCGGTGATCTGCAGCGTCTTGGCGACGGAGCGCACCTCGCTGTCGATCTCCGTCTTGCTCTTGCGCGTGGCACGCAAGGGGAAGGCGATGTTCTCGTAGACGCTCATATGCGGATAGAGCGAGAACGACTGGAACACCATGGCGATGTCGCGATCGGCGGCCTTCAAATGCTGCACCGGCTTGCCGTCGATGAAGATGTCGCCCTCGTCGATGGTTTCCAGCCCGGCGATGGCGCGCAGCGTCGTCGTCTTGCCGCAGCCCGATTGGCCGAGCAGCACGATGAACTCGTTGTCGGCGATCTTGAGGTTCAGGTCCTTGATGACCTGGACGGCGCCGAAGAATTTCTGGACGCCGCGAAGCTCGATCTGGGTCAATGCTGTGCTCCCGGATTGCGCACCTGGCCGGTGCCGGCCTTCTCCTCGGGCGCGATCTTGGAGGTTACGTTGAAGCCGACGAGCCCGATCAGGATGATGGTCAGGCCATAGCTGTGCAGCAGCATGTTCCAGGGCTGGCAGAGCGCGACGATGCCGAGCACCATCAATATCTGCGACCCAGGTTCAAGGTATTTCTGGTTGAAGGCGCGAAAACTCATTTGCGGATCGCTCCGAAGGACATGCCGCGCAGCAGATGATTGCGAAGCAGGAAGGTGAAGATGGCGACCGGCAGCAGGAACAGGAAGGTTCCGGAGGCGATCACCGTCCAGTCCGGCAGGCCCGAACCGACCTGGCTCGGGATGAAGGGAGGCGCGGTCTGGGCGCGGCGGTTGGTCATGATCAGCGCAAAGGCGTATTCGTTCCATGCGGTGATGAAACAGAACACGGCGGTGGCGGCGATGCCCGTGGCGGCCTCCGGCAGCACGATCTTGAAGAACGCCTCCATGCGCGTGTAGCCGTCGACAAGCGCGGCCTCCTCATATTCCTTCGGAATCTCGTCCATGAAACCCTTCATCAGCCACACGGAGAAGGACAGGTTGAAGGCGGTGTAGAGAATGATCAGGCCCAGATGCGTATCGTTGAGCCCGACTGCCCGGTACATCAGGAACATCGGGATGGCGACCACCACCGCCGGCAACATGCGCGTCGACAGGATGAAGAAGAGCAGGTCCGCTTCCCCCTTCACCTTGAAGCGCGAGAAGCCATAGGCGGTGAATGTCCCCATGCCGACCGCCAACACCGTCGAGGTGATGGCGATGATGAGCGAGTTCAGGAAGCGGCTCGGATATCCCGACCATTGCACCTGGCCCTTGCCGTCGCGCACGATCTTCTCGCCGCCGTCGAACACGACGCGCTCCCACCACGGGGCGGCGGCATATTCTTCGGCCGACGGCGGGCTGCGCAACTGTGAGCGCTTTGTGAAAAGTTTGACGAAAGGCGAGATGGTCGGCTCGAACATCACCGTCGGCGGGATCGTCGTGGCCAGGTTGCGTGGCTTGAACGAGGTCGCCACGATCCAGTAGATCGGCGCCAGGAAGATGATCGTCACCAAAAGGACGGCGACAATAGCGACCTTGTTGAGCGCCCGTTCACCCGAAGTCTGGACGGCCGCCATCTCAGCGCTCCTTAACTTTGTTGAGGTATTTCACATAGATGTTGGTGATCGCCAGCACCATGATCAGCACGATATAGGCAAGCGCGCAGGAGCGCCCCGTCTGCCATTCCTGGAAAGCCATCTTGTAGAGACGGATGGAAATCACCTCCGTGCTCGGCTGCGTCGACAGCACATAAGCAAGATCGAAAGTCTTGAAGGCTTCCATGGTGCGGAAGATGACCGCGATCATCAGGATCGGCGCGACCAGCGGCAGCGTGATGCGGAAGAAGGTATAGAACGGCCCGGCGCGGTCGATCGCGGCAGCTTCGTAAAGATGCTTCGGCACCGCCGAAAGCCCGGCGAGCGACAACAGCATGACGAAGGGCGACCACATCCAGATGTCCGTGAACGCGACCGCGTAGAGCGCCATCTTCGGGTCGCCGAGCCATTGGAATTTGCCGAGGTCGAGCACGTAGTTGATGACACCCCAGGACGGATCGTAGAGCAGCTTCCAGAACAGGCCGACCACCGCCATCGAGAGCATCATCGGCAAGAGCAGCAATGTCGTGATCAGGCCCTTGAGCGGAATGGTGCGATTGAGCAGCATTGCCGTTCCAAAGCCGACGACAACCTGACCGACGACCGAGACGATGACGTATTTCGCGGTCACCGCGAAATTGTTCCAGATATAAGGGTCGCTGAGGAGCTCGCGATAGTTCTTCAGTCCGACGAAATTGGCCGGCGCATTGGTCGATGCGCGGAAGTCGGTGAAGGAATAGCCGAGCGAATAGATCAGCGGAAAGATGTTGAAGACGATCAGGAACACGATCGTCGGGATGATGAAGAGGTTGCGTATCGAAATGTCGCTGAGGCCGCGAGAGGCGGCTCTGGAGGAGGTATTCAGCGGTGTGATCATTGTGGTCGCCAAGACCTGCTCCCATTCCTGAAAAAGAAAACGGAGGAGGCGCAGGCCTCCTCCGCACTACATGTCGGTTATTGGCCGCGGCCGTATTTCTTGAACGTGGCGTCCCAATCCTTCGCCAGCGCATCCAGCATTTCCTTGGCCGTACCATCGCCGTTTACGATGTACGGATAGACACGCTGGTTGAGCTGCTGCAGCAGTTCCGCATACTCCGGCACCGCCCAGAAGTCCTTGACCTTGAACATCGTGTCGTAGAAGGCCTTGTTGTAGGGCGTGGCGTTCTGGAACTCGGCCGATTCCAGCACGGCCTTGTTGCAGGTGTAGCCGCCGAGGGCCGCCCACTTCTTCTGCGTATCGTCCTGGATGAACCACTTCAGGAATTTCATCGCCTCTTCCTTGTTGTTGGAATAGGAGACGACGGAAATGCCCTGGCCGCCGAGCGCGGCGAACTGCTCGCCACCTGGACCTGCCGGGTTGGCGAAGAAGCCGGTGTTCTTGGCGTTCGGGTTCGACGCCTCGTTGATCAACGAGGGGAAGAAGGCGAAGTAGTTCATGCTCATCGCCGCCAGGCCTTCGGTGATGGCCTGGTTGTTCTCGACGAAAAAGGCGTTGGTCCAGCCCGGAGGCGTGAAGCCGAACAGCTTGCGGTAGTTTTCCGCCGCGGCCACCGCCTTGTCCGAGTTGATGATGCCGTCGACCTTGTAGGTGCCGAAGTCGCCGAGCTCACCGCCATACGAGAACAGCGCGTTCTCGAAGCCCATCGCCAGGCCGTCATACTGGTTCTGTGTGTAGATGGCGATGCCGTAGCGGTTCTGGTCGGGCCTGTTGAAGAACTCCGCGATGTCGGTCATTTCCTTGAAGGTCTTCGGAACGGCAAGGTCGTAGCCATACTTGGCCTTGAACGCTTCCATTTCCTTCGGATCCTCGAACCAGTCCTTGCGGTAGGCCCAGCCCACGGCGTCGCCCTCGGCCGGGATCGACCAGTATTTGCCGCTGTTGCCGGGATATTCGGAGTAGAACTTGACCGTCGCCGGAGCCATCTTGTCGAGAACCTTGTTCTCTTTGACGAAGTCGGTGAGGTCGACATAGTGACCGCCCTCGGAGGCGGCACCAAGCCATTGCGAGTCGCCGACGACCAGGTCATAGGCGCTGCCCTTGGCGTTGAACTCGGTAAAGGCCTTGGTCTGGAAGTCGGCCCACGGGGTGGTTTCCACCGTGATCTTGACGCCGGTTTGCTTCTCGTACTCGTTGCCGAGCTCCTGCAGATAGTTTGCGGGATCCCATTCAGCCCAGAAGATGGTGAGTGACTTTTCCTGCGCGTAAACGGACGTTCCGCAGGCAAGCGTTAAGCCGATACCAGCAAGTACGCTGGTCACTAACTTGCGCATAATGATTTCCTCCCTTGTGCGCGTTCTACCTTATCGTGCGAGCCGGCAACGTGGCCGGCCCTGGTAGTTCCTCCCGTGATCGCACCTTTCCGGTTTCGAGCCTCCTCGCCCCGCCGGAAAATGGATCGCAGCCCTCACTTTCGATCCGCTTTTCTGATCCAATCTGGTATTACCAATTTTGCATGCGCGTCAAGCCCTTTCTTGGCAGCTTGACGTGGCCATTTCCATCGGATTACCGCTTTATCTGCCTGTTTTACCAAGATTTTCCTACTCAGTGATATGATCGGGTATTGTCCAATACCCCACCCAACCGCTAAGATCAGTAGTGTGCATGCCAATCTGGTCGAACCAGTTAGGCTCTATTTCACGACTGCCTTCGGATCGAGGCTGCCTCCTTCATCGACCGATTCCGCCACTGCCGCACGCACCAGCGCCCCGGCCGCCCACTGTGCGACCGACATCGTCCGGCGGCTGTCCAGCCCCCAGATATCCTTGAGCACGATCAGCACCTCGACGCCGAAGATAAGCGACAGCGCCTGTGCCAGCCGCTTGAAGTCGCGCGGCGGCAAACGGCCCTTGAGCGGCGCGATCGCATCCTTCAGCAGGTCGATGCGGTGGCCACGCGTAAAGGCGGGCTCACCGCCCAGCGTGCCGGCCTGACGCCGCGCCCATTGATCGAGCGACAGCTTCAGTGCTGCCTTGAACGTAGCCTCGAAGGCCTCGATGCGCGGCATGGCCGTGTCGAACAGCTCGGCGACCCGGCGCTCGGCATCGGCGGAGGTCGATTGCCAGGTGAGGATTGGCCCCAGCCCCTCGTCGACGACGGCCTGCACCAGTGCCGACTGGCTCGGGAAGTAACGATAGGCGGTGGCGCGGGAAACCTCGGCCGCCTCGGCGACCTCGCTGACCGAGGGCGTGACGCCCGCCTGCATCAGCCTTGTTGCCGTCTCCAGCATCAGCCGTTTGGTCCGCGCGCGCGGCCCACGTTCGGGCACTGGGCCGGTTGCCCGTTCAGCCTCGTCGCTCGCAGCGGATTGTTGACGTGAGACATTCATACCAATACGATACGCACGTCTCAAAAATTTGCAATGGCGTCCGCATCGTCGAGTGGCCCGGGCAATGAGCGATGGGGGCGGCATCGCGCCTGCCAGGATTGGGAGAGCGCAATGAAGCGTATCTATGTGGTGGGGACCGCGGACACCAAGGGCGAGGAACTCGCCTTCCTGGCCGATGCAATCACGGCTGCGGGCGCCCTCGTTTGTCGTGTCGATGTCGGAACGCGCGACGCAACCATCCCCGTCGATATCAGCGCGAGGGAAATCGCCGACCATCATCCCGGCGGCAGTGAAACCGTGCTCGGCGGCAATGATCGCGGCGCCGCGGTCGCCGCAATGGGCATCGCCTTCGCCCGCTTTGCCCAATCGCGCAACGACATCGCGGCCATGATCGGCATTGGCGGCGGTGGCGGCACATCGATCGTCACGTCGGGCATGCGCGCCCTGCCGCTCGGCCTGCCCAAGATCATGGTCTCGACGCTCGCCTCCGGCGACACCGCTCCCTACGTCGATGTCTCCGACATCATCATGATGCCTTCTGTGACCGACATGGCCGGACTGAACCGGCTCTCCCGTGTCGTGTTGTACAACGCGGCTCAAGCCATATCAGGCATGGCGGCCAGCCCGGCGCCACCACCCGACGGCAAACCATCGATCGGCCTCACCATGTTCGGCGTCACCACGCCTTGCGTGACCGCCATCGCCGACCAGCTCCGTTCCGGATATGACTGCATGGTCTTCCACGCCACCGGCACTGGCGGCCGCAGCATGGAAAAGCTGGCCGACAGCGGCTTGCTGTCCGGCGTCGTCGACATCACCACGACCGAAGTCTGCGATCTTCTGTTCGGCGGCGTGCTGCCGGCGACGGAGGATCGTTTCGGCGCCGTCGCACGCACGGGGCTGCCCTATGTCGGCTCCGTCGGCGCGCTCGATATGGTGAACTTCTGGGCGCCTTCGACCATCCCGGAGCACTATCGCGACCGGCTGTTCTACGAACACAATCCCAATGTCACGCTGATGCGCACCACGGCGGACGAATGCCGTGCGATCGGCGAGTGGATCGGCACCAGGCTCGCCCGCTGCGGGGGACCGGTGCATTTTCTCAGCCCGGAAAAAGGCGTCTCGGCGCTCGACATCGAAGGCGGCGCCTTCTTCGACCCGGAAGCCGACGCCGTTCTGTTCGATGCCATCGAGCGCACCATCAAGCCCAACGGCAAGCGCCGCGTGACGCGCCTGCCGCTGCATATCAACGACCCGGAATTCGCAAAGGCAGCAACAGCGGCCTTCCTCGACATCGCAGGACAGTGAGAGACCTCAAAAAATGCCCGCCATACCGCGCAAGGACATCTTGAAGAAATTCAGGGGAATGATCGACAAGGGCGTGCCGATCGTCGGCGGCGGCGCCGGCACCGGCCTGTCGGCGAAGGCCGAGGAGGCCGGTGGCATCGACCTCATCATCATCTACAATTCCGGCCGCTACCGCATGGCCGGGCGCGGCTCGGCCGCCGGCCTGCTCGCCTATGGCAACGCCAACGAGATCGTCAAGGAAATGGCCTATGAGGTGCTGCCTGTGGTCAGACACACGCCGGTGCTGGCCGGCGTCAACGGCACCGACCCGTTCGTCATCATGCCGCTGCTATTGGCAGAGCTGAAGACGATGGGCTTTTCCGGCGTGCAGAATTTTCCCACCATCGGCCTGTTCGACGGCAGCATGCGGCAGAGCTTCGAGGAAACCGGCATGGGCTT
>NZ_RZRW01000194.1:0-9614 GCF_003998745.1 Mesorhizobium sp. M7A.F.Ca.US.014.04.1.1
GACGTCGACACTCGCGCCCGATTCCTCGACCAGGCGCTCGCCAAGCTGGTCGCGCAACACCCTGCCCATGATTTCCAGCACATGGCCCTCGGCGAGGTCATCGAGTTGGAACGGCCCGTAGGAGATACGGATCAGCCGCGTCACGTCGAGGCCGAGCGAACCCAGGATGTTCCTGACTTCGCGGTTCTTGCCCTCGCGCAGGCCGATCGTCAGCCAGGCATTGGTGCCTTGCTCGCGATCGAGCGTCGCTTCGATGGCGCCGTAAAAGACGCCGTCGACGGCGATGCCTTCGCGCAGGCCGGCAAGCGCGCTTTCCTCGACCTTGCCGTGGACGCGCACGCGGTAGCGGCGCAGCCAGCCGGTGGCCGGCAGTTCGAGCACGCGCGACAGGCCGCCATCATTGGTGAGCAGCAGCAGGCCTTCGGTGTTGATGTCGAGCCGGCCGATGGTCATCAGCCGTGGCAATTCAGCCGGCAGCACGTCGAAGACGGTCTTGCGGCCCTCGGGATCGCGGTTGGTGGTGACGACGCCGGCCGGCTTGTGGAACAGGAACAGCCTTGTGCGCTCGATCGGCGGGATTTCCATACCGTCGAGATGGATGATGTCATCAGGCATCACGTTGAAGGCCGGTGAAGTCAGAGCGCGACCATTGACCTTGACGCGGCCGGCGGCAATCAGCTCCTCGGCATCGCGGCGCGAGGCGAGGCCGGCGCGGGCCAGCCGCTTGGCGATGCGCTCGCCTGCCTCTTCCGCAGCCTCGGCGGGACGCGGGCGTGGCTTGAAGCTGCCGCCTGACGCGCCTTGCGGCCGATCGTTGAAATCCCGCTTCGGGCGATCGCTGAAGTCACGCTTTGGGCGATCGACGGCGTCACGCGGGGCGCGGTCACTGAAATCGCGCTTGGGACGGTCGAAGCGCTTTTCGCCGCCCGCTGCCGCCGCAGCCGGCCGGTCGCCCCGCGGTGCATAGGGTTTGCGTGGCCCTTCGCGCTTCTCGTAGGGCTTGCGCTCGCCTTCAGCGGCCACCGGGCGGTCGCCGCGCGGCGCATAGGGCTTGCGTGGCCCCTCGCGCTTTTCATACGGTTTGCGCTCGCCTTCTGCGGCCATTGGACGATCGCCGCGCGGTGCGTAGGGCTTGCGCGGTCCTTCGCGCTTTTCATAGGGCTTGTGCTCGCCTTCGGCGGCCATTGGGCGATCGCCGCGCGGTGCATAGGGCTTGCGCGGCCCCTCGCGTTTCTCAAAAGGCTTGCCTTCGGGACGCGGGCCTTTGCTGAAAGGCTTGTCGCCGCCCTTGAAATCGCGCTTCGGCCGCTCGCCATCGGCAGCCATCGGCCGGTCGCCACGCGGTGCGTAAGGTTTCTTGGCGCCAAAGGACGGTTTGCCGCCCTTGCCCGCGGCGCCATCGCGGCTGCGCGGTCCCGCGGCTTTCGGCCCACTCTTGGCCGGCCCCTTCCTGGGTCGGAATTTCTTGTCGTTGTCGTCCATGTGGCCTTTATCCGTTTGCGCTGCTACAGCGTGGCGCATCCTTTCGGGCGCGCAACGAACGCTGTAGCACTTTTGATGTGGCGCATGATCATTTTCGAAAACCGAGTCCCGATTTTCGATGTCATGCGCTCCATAACAGGATCACCGTCAGGTGGCGAGGAGATAATCGGAGTGGAAATCGCGTGAAGCGGCCCGATTTCATGGCGCTGGCGCTGAAGGAGGCCGAAGCTGCCGCCTTGCGAGGCGAAGTGCCGGTCGGCGCCGTCATCGCCAACGGCGCTGGTGTTGTCGCCAGCGCCGGCAACCGCACACGCGAACTTGCCGACCCGACCGCGCATGCCGAGATGCTGGTCATCCGCGAAGCCTGCCGCAAACTGTCGGCCGAGCGGCTGACCGGGCACGATCTCTATGTGACGCTGGAGCCTTGCGCCATGTGCGCCGGCGCCATTTCCTTCGCCCGGCTGCGCCGGCTTTATTTCGGCGCCGCCGACGACAAGGGCGGCGCTGTGGTCAATGGCGTGCGCTTCTTCGCCTCGCCGACCTGCCACCACGCGCCCGACATCTATCCGGGCATGGGCGAGACCGAAGCAGGCCTGCTGCTTAAAGGATTTTTTCGGGAGCGGCGCGGCTGAAGCGGGCGCTACGCCCGGCGACACAATTCGGTGTTCTTACAGCCAATCGAACCAGCCGCTGCCCTTCTTGCCTTCCGCCTCTTTCTTGAGACGGCGTTCCTTCTTGTACTCGTCCTCGCCAAGCTCGTTCTGCGGCGCGGTGCCGGCCGCGACACGATACTGCACTGGAGGCTCGCTCAGATATTTGCGGGTGTTCGGATCGCCCTGCTTGCTGTCGGCGAGGCGACGCTGGATCTCGGCGGCACGGCCTTTGTCGGAATCGGCCGGTGTCCATGCCGGCGGGTGGCTCGAGCCTGACTCCGCCATCGCCCTTTTCACCGAGGCCGGATCGGTTTGCACGTCGTCGACGATCTCCGACTGATAGGCCGGGTCGTTCTGATGGGCGGTGGCATCGGCCCGCAAGCGGGCGCGGCGCTGCTCGGGCGATTCGGGCCATTCGGCGCTCGCCGTCTCGATGCTGTCCTGCGGGGCCGGCAGCGCTTCCTTCTGGCCGGGCGCCGGCTTTACAAGCGTCGGACGCGGCTTGTAGTCGATCTGTTCCTTGCGCTTCGGCGCAAATGAAAAGGCGCCTGAAATATCGCCGGCCAGCTGTTCGCCGGCGGTCTTGTCGGTGCCGTAGGTCGGAGAGCCCATGCAGCCGGACAAAGCGAGGCCCGACGCGACAAGCGGCGCCAGCAGCGCCAGGCGCGCATTATATCTCTCGGTCATGCCAAAAAGTCCCACTCTAGACAGCCTCTCGATTGCCACCAGCCTCGTGGCCGGTCCCCATCGTCCAAGCACTTGCGACGGAAATCCGGCGACAATTTGTCTTCCGGAGTTTCGCGTGTTTACCTCAACCACTCGTTAAGGGCAACGCGCGGGCGGTTTTCACCCGCCCGGCGTGGCATTTGTGCACCGATCAAGCTGGCCGGCCTGTCAAAGCCGGCCAAGCGCCTTCAATTCATGCAGCACCGCCGCATCCCTGGCCGAAACATCCGGGAATTCCGGATCCTGGCCGACATCGGCGGTGTAGCGCCATGAGCGTGCGCATTTTAACAGGCCGCGATCCTCGGCCTTCTCGACCACCACGGCGACACCCCTGACGTCGTCGATCGCGAAGGCACCAGCCGGTGCCTCGCCATGCGCGATGACCAGATCGCTGGTGATCGCCATCTCGGCCATGTCGACATCTGAAATCGCCGCTTCGAGCGCTGCATCGTTGATGGTGACGACCGGCACCGCTTCCAGCGACGATCCGATCACCTTCTGGGCGCGCGCGATCTCCAGCGCGCCGGTGACGACGCGCCGCACCTGCCGCACCTGGCGCCACTTTTCCGCCAACGCCTCGTTCTGCCAGTCCGCCGGGATTTGCGGGAACTGGTCGAGATGCACCGAGACCGCGTCGGGATGACGATCGAGCCAGGCCTCCTCCATGGTGAAGGGCAGCATCGGCGCCAGCCATTTCACCAGGCAATCGAAGAGATGGCGCACCACCTGCACCGAAGCCTTGCGCTTCAGGCTCGACGGCGCGTCGCAGTAGAGCGCGTCCTTGCGGATGTCGAAATAGAACGCCGACAGCTCGACCACCATGAAATCGAGCAGCATGCGGGTGATGCGCTTGAACTCGAAAGCGTCGTAGCCCGAGCGCACGACCTCATCGAGCTCGGCCAGCCGGTGCAGCATCAGCCGCTCCAGCTCCGGCATCTTCTCCAGCGGCACCTCTTCGCCATCGTCATGGGCGAGCGTGCCGAGCATCCAGCGGATGGTGTTGCGCAGCTTGCGGTAGGCATCGATGTTGGTCTGCAGCACGTTCTTGCCGAGCCGCTGGTCCTCCCAGTAGTCGGTCGTCACCACCCACAGACGCAGGATATCGGCGCCCGACTGCTTGATGACGTCCTGCGGCACCACGGTGTTGCCGAGCGACTTCGACATCTTGCGGCCATCCTCGTCCATGGTGAAACCATGGGTGACGACAGTATCGTAAGGCGCCCTGCCCCTGGTGCCGCAGCTTTCCAGCAGCGAGGAATGGAACCAGCCGCGATGCTGGTCGGAGCCTTCGAGATAGACGTCGGCCGGCCATTTCAGGTCAGGGCGATCCTCCAGCGTGAAGACATGCGTCGAGCCCGAATCGAACCAGACGTCGAGGATGTCCATCACCTGCTTCCATTTGGAGGCATCGTGATTGCCAAGGAAACGCTCCTTGGCGCCAGCGGCGAACCAGGCGTCGGCGCCCTCCTTCTCGAAGGCGTCCATGATGCGCTGGTTGACCGCTTCGTCCTTCAGCACATTGCCGTCGACATCGGCGAAGACGGCGATCGGCACGCCCCAGGCGCGCTGGCGCGACAGCACCCAGTCCGGGCGCTCCTCGATCATGGCGCGGATGCGGTTCTGGCCGGCGGCGGGCACGAAACGGGTTTCGTCGATGGCCTTGAGCGCCCGGCTGCGCAGCGTCGAGCCGTCGCCGAGGTCCTTGTCCATATAAACGAACCATTGCGGCGTGTTGCGGAAGATGATCGGTTTTTTGGACCGCCACGAATGCGGATAGCTGTGCTTCAGCCGGCCACGCGCGAACAGCGCGTTGCGCTTGATCAGCTCGTCGATGACGGCCTGGTTGGCGTTGCCCTTCTTGCCGTTGTCGTCGATGACGCGCGCCGGTCCACCCTCGCGGTCCGGTCCGAAACCCGGCGCGTCCTTGGTGAAGAAGCCGCCATCGTCAACGGTGAACGGGATGGCGGGATCGATGCCGCGTGCGCGCAGATCCACCGCCGCGTCCATCCAGGCGTCAAAGTCCTCGCGGCCGTGTCCGGGCGCGGTGTGGACGAAGCCGGTGCCGGCATCGTCGGTGACATGGTCACCGGCGAGCATCGGAACGGCAAATTCGTAGCCGCCGCCCAAGCCCTTGAGCGGATGTGAAAGCGTAAGGCTTCCAAGCTCTTGCGCCGAGACGCTGCGGAGACGATTCAAGGTGACCTTGGCCTTGGCCGAGGAGTCTTCGGCCAGTGCGTCGGCAAAGATCAGCTTTTCGCCCGGCTGCGGGCCGAACGCGTTCTCGGCTGCCGTGACCTCGTAGAGGCCATAATTTATACGCGGCGAATAGTTGACGGCGCGGTTGCCTGGGATCGTCCACGGCGTCGTCGTCCAGATGACGACGTGGGCCTGCAGCAGATCGAGGGCGCCCTCCGTCAGCTTGGTCTGGCCATCGTCAATGGGGCGGACAAGGCTGGCGACCGGAAACTTCACCCAGATCGTGTCGCTCTCATAGTCGTGGTATTCGATCTCGGCCTCGGCCAGCGCCGTGCGCTCGACCACGCTCCACATCACCGGCTTGGAGCCGCGATAGAGCTGGCCCGACATGGCAAATTTCAAAAGCTCGCCGGCGATGCGCGACTCGGCATGGAAAGCCATCGTCGTATAGGGGTTCTTGAAGTCGCCGATGACGCCGAGGCGCTGGAACTCGGCCCCCTGCACTGTGATCCAACCCGCGGCGAATTCGCGGCATTCCTTGCGGAACTCGTTAACCGGTACCTCGTCCTTGTTCTTGCCCTTGGCGCGGTACTGCTCCTCGATCTTCCATTCGATCGGCAGGCCGTGACAGTCCCAGCCGGGCACATAGTTCGAGTCGTAACCGCGCATCTGGAACGAGCGGGTGATGACGTCCTTGAGGATCTTGTTCAGCGCATGGCCGATATGGATGTTGCCATTGGCGTAGGGCGGGCCGTCATGCAGCACGTATTTCGTGCGGCCGGCAGCGCTCTCGCGCAGCTTGCGGTAGAGATCCATGTCCTGCCAGCGCTTGACCAGCAGCGGCTCCTTCTCCGGCAAGCCGGCGCGCATCGGGAAGTCCGTCTGCGGCAAATAAAGCGTCTTGGAATAGTCGATCGTTTCAGTTGTGTCGGTCATTGGTCTGCCATGTGCATTGCCCGGCGGGCGTACAAGCTCGGGCGTGAACTATCATGTTATGAAAAAAGCGCGAGGGGCGCGCAGAAACTCCCGGCGGCTCCGGCGGCGCTCAGGCCACCCGGAACACCGGGCCTGTAATTCGTATCGCGATCGCGAAAAGGCGCGAAAAGCTGGTCATGGCTGGGCTTTTAGCCGAAGCCACGGCAGGAATAAAGCGTCTCTCGTTCGATTCACCTACATCGTGAAATCGAAGCGGTAGGTGGTCGACACGCCGACCGTGAACTGGTTGCGGTCGCCACGCTCCTTGACCAGGCTGGAATCGGCCGCCGGTCCCATCAGGCGCGAATATTCGCCAAACAGGCTGGCGGTCATCGGCTCGGTCACCTTCCAGGTTATGGCGCCGCCAAGGCCGGTCGATTTCAGCCCGCCACCGGGATGGTATTCGCTCAGGCCCGAGGCCACCGCCTCCTGCGCGTTGACGCCATAATAGGCGTCAAAATAGTTGCCAGAGGCGAAGGAAACACGCGGTCCTCCCGAAATCCTGACGGTCGGCGTCACGTCGTAAAAGGCATCGGCGGCGATGTCGGCGACAAAGCCGTTGTGGGCGCGAATGCCGTGGCGCAGCTCGGCGCGGGCGCGCAGCCAGTCCGTCGGATAGAATTCGAAGAAGCCGCCGACTTCGCCGCCCCAGCGCACCGGATCGAGGCCCTTCAGTTCATCGGCGTTGTCGTCGTCGCGGGAAAACAGGAACTTGCCGGTCAGGCCGGCGCGGACACCGCCATCGTCGACCAGCGCCAACGAGATGTTGTCGTTGCGCGAGACAAAGCGTGCCGCCGGTCCGGCCTTGCCCAATGAGATGATGGGTTGGGCGCTCAGCATGTATTTCCTGCCGCCCTCGAAATTGGGCGCGACCAGGCCGGTGGCGCCAACGGTCAGATACCAGTCGCCGGACAGCCAGCTGCCCTCGCCCGCATTGGCGGCGCCCGCCCCGCCCAGCACCGCAGCGGCCAACACTAGAGAGATTCTTCCGACCGGACTCATGGCCACTCCACTAACACGACACACACGATTACCGATGACAGCTTTGACGGCCGTTTGGTAAAATTTGATTTAAACCCGAGACATACGCTCGCGCTTTGCCGCGATGCCGCTGCCGGTCATCGACTGGACGTTGGCCCGCGCCCGGATTACCTTCCATCCGCAGTATTCCGCAGCCCTCGATGGAGACCGCGACAATGACCCTGCATGGCGACGCCCTGAAAATCGCGATCGAACAGACACGGACAAAATGGGGATGGTTTGTCGCGCTCGGTGTGCTGCTGCTCATCTTCGGCGGCATTGCCTTCGCCAACCTGTTCGTCGCCACGGTGGCTTCCGTCTACGTCGTGGGATGGCTGATGCTGATGGCGGGCATCATCGAGATCGTGCACGCGTTCGGCGTCAAGACCTGGAGCCGCTTCTTCTACTGGCTGCTCAGCGGACTGCTGTACGCCGTTGCCGGCTTCTTCGCTTTCGGCAATCCGTTGCTTGCCTCGGCGGTGCTGACATTCCTGCTGGCGATTGCGCTGGTCGCGTCAGGGGTGCTCAGGGCCTGGGTCGGCTACAGCCATCGGCCGGAACGCGGCTGGGGCTGGATCGTCGCTGCCGGTGTCATCACCGCGCTTGCGGGCCTGATCATCGCCATGGGCTGGCCGGTCAACAGCCTGTGGGTGCTCGGTCTGTTCCTGGCGATCGATCTGATCTTCCAGGGCTGGACCTTCATCGCCGTTGGCCTGGCACTGAAGAAGTAGCTTAAAATGCCATCGCAGCGTCGAGGTCGGAGAGCGGCCTGACGCCGGCAAGCAGCGCGCGTGCCTCGGCTTCATCGCGCTTCATCTGCGCGACCAGCGCGTCGAGCCCCTCGAACTTCACCTCCGGACGCAGGAAACCGAAGAAGGAAACCTGACAAACCTCGCCATAGAGGTCGCCGGAGAAATCGAAGACAAAGGTTTCCAGCAGCGGCGCGCCGTTGTCGTCGACTGTCGGGCGTCGGCCAAAGCTGGCGACGCCGTCGTGAAGCGTGCCGTCGGCGCGGCGGAAGCGGACGGCATAGATGCCCTCCCTGAGTGCGGCTTCAGCCGACAGCCTCATATTCGCGGTTGGAAAGCCAAGGGTGCGGCCAAGCTGCTGTCCGCCGACCACCTCGCTTTCGACGGTGAACCGGTAGCCGAGCAGACCGGCGGCTTCAGCCACTTCACCCTCGCCCAGCAATCCGCGGATACGGCTGGACGACACCACCTCGGCGCCCTCGTCCCGGAACGCGTCGACGAGCGTGACGCCGAAGCCGTGACGCTCGCCGGCCGCCATCAGGTAGGCCGGGCCGCCCTGACGATCCTTGCCGAAATGGAAGTCGAACCCGGTTACGGCGTGAGTAATGCCGAGGTTCGTTTCCAGCACATCCGTCACGAACGCTTCCGCCGACAGCGAGGCGAAGTCGCGCGTGAACGGCTGCTCGACGAGCGCGGCAAAGCCCAGCAGCGACAGCAGCCGCGCCTTCATCGGCGGCGGCGTCAGCACGAACAACGGGATATCAGGCCTGAAGATCTTGCGCGGATGCGGTTCGAATGTCAGCACCAGGGCCGGCACGCCGCGCCGTCCTGCCTCCGCCGAGGCTCGCTCGAGCACCGCCTGATGGCCGCGATGGACGCCATCGAAATTGCCGATCGCCACGACGCCGCCGCGCAGGTCGGCGGGAAGCGGCGCGGTTGCCAGGATGCGCTGGAAGGCTGCCATCGTCACCTACCGAAGTCTGGGAATGACGGCCACCGGACCATAGCCATGCTTTTCCAGGAAGGCCGCCAATCTTGCCGGATCCGGTTGCAGGGCATCGCCATAGTCGCGGGCATGGATACCGCCGGAGACATAAAGAACATCGAAGCCATTGTCGGCGGCGCCCTTCACATCGGTCATCATGCCGTCGCCGATGGCCAGCACCTGGCCGCGCTCGACCGGCTGGCCAAGAATCTCGGCAACCTCCTTCATCGCGAGATTGTAGATCGGCGCGTAAGGTTTTCCAGCGATCAATGTGCGGCCGCCGAGCTGGGCATAGTCACGCGCCAGCGCGCCGGCACACCAGATGATGCGTTCGCCACGTTCGACCACGATGTCGGGATTTGCGCAGATGAAAGGCAGGTTCCTGGCGCGCAGCCGCCGCAGGAGCTCCGCGTAATCCTCGGGCTTCTCGACCTCGTCGTCGAACAGGCCGGTACAGACGACGCCGGACGCCTCGAACTCCTCGACAAGCTCGACGTCGAGACCTTCATAGAGGGTGAAGTCGCGGTCGGCGCCGATATGGAAAATCTTGCGCGGCCCTTCGGCGATCAGATCCCGGGTCACGTCGCCTGAGGTAACCACCCGGTCGTAGGCTGACGGTGGAACACCGATCGCGTTCATCTGCGCCACGACATCGGCACTTCTGCGCGGCGAATTGGTGATCAGGACGACGGGGATTTTCGCCTCTCGAGCCCTTGCCAATGCGGAGGCCGCCACAGGGAAATGCGTTTCGCCATTATGGACCACGCCCCAGACGTCGCACAGGATTGCCGAATAGGCCTTCGACACGTCTTCGGGCGAGCCGATGAT
>NZ_RZRW01000195.1:0-9611 GCF_003998745.1 Mesorhizobium sp. M7A.F.Ca.US.014.04.1.1
GGCGATGCGCAAGGTGATTGTACCGCTGACGCTGCCGGGCATGGGCGCGACGCTCGGTTTCGTCTTCACCGCCGCCTGGAGCGAGCTTCTGTTCGCGCTAATGCTGATTTCCAGCGACGACCAGAAGACCTTCGCCGTCGGCTTGCTCACCTTCATCGGCAAGTTCGCCGTCGATTGGGGACAGATGATGGCGGCATCCATCCTGGCGTTGATCCCGGTCTGCATCTTCTTCGCCTTCCTGCAACGCTATCTCGTCACCGGCCTGACCGCCGGCGCCGTCAAAGGATAGATCGATGGCCTCTGTTACGCTCGATAAGGTCCGCAAGGATTATGGCGCCGTCCGCGTCCTGCACGCGGTCGACCTTGAAATCGCCGATGGCGAGTTCGTCGTCCTGGTCGGCCCGTCGGGCTGCGGCAAGTCCACGCTTTTGCGCATGATCGCCGGGCTGGAGGAGGCTTCCGGCGGCGAGATCCGCATTGGCGAGCGGCTGGTCAATGACGTAGCACCCAAGGACCGCGACATCGCCATGGTGTTCCAGTCCTACGCGCTTTATCCGCATATGGACGTGTCGAAGAACATGGGCTTCAGCCTGCTCCTGAAGAAGGCGGAGAAGGCGACGATCGACTCCAGGGTGGACGGCGCCGCCAAGCGGCTCGGGCTCGATACCTTCCTGCAGCGCCTGCCGCGGCAATTGTCCGGCGGCCAGCGCCAGCGCGTCGCCATGGGCCGGGCGATCGTGCGCGACCCCAAGGTCTTCCTGTTCGACGAGCCGCTGTCGAACCTCGACGCCAAGCTGCGCGTCCATATGCGCGCCGAGATCAAGGCGCTGCACCAGCAACTGAAGACGACATCGGTCTATGTCACGCACGACCAGATCGAGGCGATGACCATGGCCGACCGGATCGTCGTCATGCATGACGGGCTGATCCAGCAGGTCGGCGCGCCGCTCGATCTCTACGACCGGCCGGCCAACATGTTCGTTGCAGGTTTCATCGGTTCGCCCGGCATGAATTTTCTGCCGGCGACGGTTCGCAAGGGCGCTACGTTGGAGGCCGTACTGGCCGACGGCCAGGCGCTGCGGCTGCCGGAAGACTTGCCACTGACCCACGGTGACGCCATCACCGTCGGTTTGCGGCCCGAGCATATCAAGCTGGCGGACGACGGTGCGTTGAAGGGCGAGGTGGGTGTGGTCGAGCCGCTCGGCCTTTCGACGCAGTTCTACGTCAAGCTAGCCAGCCAGCAGCTGTGCGTCTTTGCCATGGGCCGTGCCGGCGTCAAGTCCGGCGACGTGGTGCGGTTGGCGGCCGAACCGGACCAGCTGCATCTGTTCGATGCGAAAAGCGGCGAGCGCATCGGCTGAGGGGACGCAGCCGGGTCGGATGCGGGCAGCCGGATCAGGCGCCGCTATCGGGCGGGACATACACGGTAACGCTACATTTCAATTGGATAAAATAGCGGAACGTCCAAGAGACATTTCCGGAACCTAACAGGATCGCTCGGACCTTTGCGTCTAGGGCGCAAGACCTTAGTCCCGCCGTCTTCTCAAAAGAACGGAGGTCATTTCGCCGCGAACTAGGCCACCGTCGGAGTTAGTCAACACCGACGGTGGCCCCTGCAATATGGGCGAGTGGGTTGTGTGCGGATATGGTGTGATCGCGGAAGGCGATTGTAGACCGCTAACCGCGAGGGCTTCTTTTGGACAGCGGCGAGCTGTCCAACGGGTTTTCAGCCGATTTGGCCGATCGCCGCTCCTTCAGCCACAGGGACTTCTTTCTCCTTGCCAGGTTCTCGTCTCGAACGCTGTCTTCGGCGGTCACTCCGCCATGCATCGCGGCAATCACGTAGTCGGCTCTGTTGGTTCGAAAGTCGCCTTTTTGTACGGACATCGTTTTCTCCCAGTGCGAGGCATTTCCCCCCTTTTTGCCTGACGCTGAAACTAACTACTTATCCGTGGTGCAAGTCTACCAATTGGCGATTGTATTAAAACGATACACTCAGATGGTGCGATCGCACGAGAGGAGCCCATCCTGGCGAGGCTTCTTCATTGACCCTGTTGTGATCCTTGCGGGGGTGCCGCGGCGGGAGGTGTCGGAGCCTGCGGTGCGGGTTCCGTGGAAGGCGTGGCGGGGCTGTCAGGCTGAGGTGCAGGCGGTGCGGCCTCTTCCTCAGTCAGAACCTGGTCAGTCCTGGCCTTGATCTCATCGGCCGTCTGCTGGCTTATCAGCCCGTTGCTGACGGCAAAGCCAGCAGCCAGAGCGACAAGGGCTGCAATGATTGCAGCTTTCAACTTCTTCGACATCCATAGGCGCCTTATTCGTGACACCCAACCCACGGCCAAGGGTGCCGCAACCATGGCTAAGGGTCAATCCTTTGGCTGGAGTCTCTGCTCGGATGCAACGAAATCAACTGTTACAAACGAAAAACGCCGCCCATTGGGCGGCGTTTCGGCATTGCGGCGGGAAACCCGGATTACTTGATCTTGGTTTCCTTGAACTCGACGTGCTTCTTGGCGACCGGGTCGTACTTGCGGAACGACAGCTTGTCGGTCTTGGTGCGGCTGTTCTTGCTGGTCACGTAGAAGAAACCGGTGTCGGCGGTCGACAGAAGCTTGATCTTGATGTTTGCGGCTTTGGCCATGATATCAGTCCGTTTGTTCGTGGGGTTTTGGCCGCTGGAGCACGGGGAAACACCCGGACGCGGGAAACTTGGCGCGACACATAAAGAACGCGCCCGGAAAGTCAAGCCCGGTAGGCCTTGTGCGACCCACCAGAGCCGGCTCGGGAGCGGAAATCATGCGGTTTCCGTCGCCGATGCCGCAACCTTCTTCCAGTCTCCGGTCGTGTTCCACCAGCGATTCGGATTGGCGCGGTCGTCCAGCCCCTTGGAACGGCTGGCGAGAATCGGCTGAATGCGGATCACCGGTTCCTGGTAGGAGTGCGCCTGGAAAATCGCCTCGACGACGCGGGCGGCCAGCGCCTGGTCGTCCGGCAGTTCGAAGGAAACCTCGACCGTGCCGGGGCGCCGCCGCAATTCGGTTTCGGCGCCGGCGGCCGCACCGTCAAGCGGCCTGTAGCGTTCGATGCCGTGCGCCGACTGATAGGCATTGCGGTCATATTTGCCCATGGCCAGCGGCGCGATCGCCACCACGGCATCCATGATGCGGTCGACGTCGGCGGCCGGAGCCTGGAAGGTCACGAGCAGAAGCAGTGTCATTCGTAGCGATGTGGTTTCAAAGCCGCTGTCGATCATGGAAGTGTCCTCAAGTGTTTTGGGACACCTTTTTAGCCCTGTGCTCCTGACACGGTTCTGTCAGCAGCCTGTCACCGTGCCGTGCCAAATGCATGGCAGGCCGCAGTCGCGCTACAGCAGGATCTTGCGAACCAACCTGACGGCGACCAAAGCGATATAGGCGGCGAAGAACAGGCCGAGCGACCAGCCGAAGCCGGACGGGCCGAACGCATCCATGCCGATGCCGATCGCCTGCGGCCCGAGCACCATGCCGACGCCGTAGCACAGCACGAAGGCGGCATTGGCCGACGCCAGTTCATGGCCGGAAAGCTGCGAGCCGAGATGGGCAAGGCCGATCGTGTACATGGCAGCGACGACGCCGCCCCAGACGAACAGAAGCGCGGCCATCAAATGCCAATTCTGGGCGAAGAAGGGCATGAACACGGTGCCGATAAGACCGACCGTCGCGCAGGCAATCAGCAGGTAGCGGCGATCGCTGACGCGGTCGCTGATCATGCCGATCGGGATCTGCAACAACACATTGCCGAGGCCGATCATGGTCAGCAGAAGGGCCGCATCGGCCTCGGAATAGCCGATTCGGCTGCCGTAGATCGGGAACAGCGCAAAGCCGCCGGTTTCCACCGCGCCGAACACCAGCACGGCAGCGGTCGCCGACGGCACCAGCCAGATGTAGCGCAGGAAATTGCTGGTTTCGCCATCCGAGGCGATCGACGGGCTCTCGTTGCGTGCTGCCAGCACGGGTATGGCCGCCAGCGTCACCAACGCGATGATGACGCCGAACGGCCTGAAGCCGGAACTGCCGAGATGAGCGAACAGCCACGGTCCGGCGGCAAAGCCGAGCGACAGGACAGTGGCGTAGATGCCAAGGACAAGGCCGCGCCGGTGCGGCGGCGCCGAGGTGCTGATCCAGAATTCAGACAGGATGAACAGCACCGTCAGCGCAATGTGCAGCACGATGCGCAGTGGAAACCACATCCAGAAATCGGGTGCGAAATGGAAGCCGACAAAGGCCAGCGCGCCGGCGGCGATCATGGCGATCATGGTCCAGGCAACGCCGAAGCGCATGGCGAGCGGGGTCGCCAGCGGCGCACCGGCGATCGAGGCGAGGCCGGCGACGGCGGTGTTGAGGCCGATCATCGAAGCCGAGTGGCCGCGTGTTTCAAGGATGACGCTGAGCAGCGGCATGCCGAGGCCGATGGCGATGCCGACGACGCTGATCGACGAGATCGCCGCCACCATCGGCAGCCAGTGTACGCGCTCGTCGCCCTTTGGTTGGGTATCGACCGTCATGGATGCTGAATACTCTGTCTGTTTGATCTTACGCAATTCGGACGGAAAACCGCGTCACACTTTCCTGGAATTGCTCTAGAGAAGTTCGCGGATGAAGCGCCTGCGGACCAGCCGGTAGAAGGGCACGGGACCGCCTGGACGCAACAGCGGATCATGGGCGAGGCGCTTTTCCAACTCGTCCAGGATCATTCGGGTGATGTCGGGTATGTCGGCTTCCCTGGCCTTGGCAAGCGGCAGCCAGACCAGCTCTTCCAGTTCGTTGGTCGGACCGCCACCGGGCAGCTCGACCGCGACGTCGTCACGCCAGGCGCTGAAGAAACGGGTGTCGAAGCGGCGCACCCGGTTGGGCGGCGTGATGGCGCGCGCGACGAAGCGCAGCATGTCGAGAGAGGGTTGCACGCCGTGTTCGGCAAAGCCTTGCCAGTCGGATCTGGGGGTTGCGAAAGCACCCTTGCGGCCGATCAGCAGCCCGGCTTCCTCATAGGTCTCTCGGATGGCCGACAGGGCGATGGCGCGGGCTCGTGCGGCGCTTGTGCGCCCCGGCCCGGCGATCAGCTTGGCTTCCTGCTTCGGGTGCAGGGCGGCGACGACCGGTATGCGGCTATCGGCCGGATCGGTGCGGCCGCCGGGAAAGACGAACTTGCCCGGCATGAAGGCGTGGCCGGCATGGCGGCGACCCATCAGAACCAGTACGTCGTCGTCCTTGCGGTCGAGCAGGATGAGGGTTGCCGCGTCGCGCGGGCGAATTGGCCGGCCGCTATGAGCGATCATGCTCCGCTCGATCCTGTCGACTTCCGCCTTGGTCATACCGTCCATGCGCAGGACCTAGCGGAAACTTCTGGCAAGCGAAAGTGGCCTTTCACGGTCGGTATGTTGCGCCAGGCAGCATTCTTGGCTGCGGCCTAGGCTCCGGGATGCGGCTCGATCACGTCGTGCTCGCCGCCGAAGCCGTGCATATAGAAGGCCCATTGCAGTCCGATGACGGCACCCTTGACCGGCTGCAGCAGCGCAACCGACAAAAGGATGGTCAGCGGCACCCAGATGGCGATGTGCTGCCATATGGACAAAGTCGACGTCGCCTCCACGCCCATGAAGGCGCCCAGCACGATGTGGCCGACGATGACGATGACGAGGTAGGCCGGCAGGTCGTCGGCCCGGTGGTGATGCAATTCCTCGCCGCAGACGCCGCATGTGTCGACGGTCTTGGTAAAAGCGCGAAACAGCTTGCCTTCGCCGCAATGCGGGCAGCGGCCGAGCAGGCCGCGCTTCATCGCCGTCCACAGCGGGCGTGCGGCCCGGCCCGAGTGATGTTCTCCGCCGAAAACCTGTTCTTCCATGGCTGTTGTCATCATCGTCTCCTGCCGCGCGAACCCGGTCGCGATTGCGACGCGCGGGCGCGGCCCTTGGCCTTGTGAAACGACCGCTTGGAGCCCGGCAGAGGCTTTGGGTCGGTCAACATCTCGAAGCGCATCGCGCCGGCCATCGGCGCCACCTCGATAAGCCGGACCTCGACGCGGTCCGCGAGTTGGTAGCCTTTGCCAGAGCGTTCTCCGAACAGGGAGCGAGCCGTTTCATCGTATATATAGTAATCGCCGCCCAGAGTTGACACCGGGATGAAACCATCCGCGCCGTACTGCGGCAATTGGACAAATAGTCCTGATTTGGTGACGCCGGAGATGCGGGCATCGAACCGGTCATCGACGCGTTCGGCGAGATAGGCGGCGATCAGACGGTCGACCGTGTCCCGCTCGGCCGCCATTGCGCGGCGTTCCGTGCCGGAGATCTGCACCGCGACATCTTCGAGCCGTGCCGCTTCGTCCTGCGTCAGCCCACCCGGACCCAGTCCGAGTGCGGCAATAAGTCCGCGATGCACGATCAAATCGGCATAGCGGCGGATCGGCGAGGTGAAATGGGCGTAGCGGCGGAGGTTGAGACCGAAATGGCCGATGTTCTTTGGCGAGTATTCGGCCTGGCTCTGCGAGCGCAGCACCACTTCGTTGACAAGGCCTTCATTGTCGGCGCCGCGCACGCGCTCCAAAATGCCGTTGAACTGGCTTGGCTGCATCTGCGCGCCGCGCGCCAGTGACAGGCCCAATGTCTGCAGGAACTCGCGCAGCGATTCCTGCTTGGCGAGCGACGGCGCGTCGTGGACGCGATAGACCAGCTCCTGCTTCTTCGCCTCCAGCGTCTCGGCCGCGGCGACATTGGCCTGGATCATGAATTCTTCGATGAGCTTGTGGGCATCGAGCCGCTCCGGCACGATGACGCGGTCGACGGTGCCGTCCGGCTTGAGTACGATCTTGCGCTCCGGCAGATCGAGTTCGAGCGGCTGGCGGCCATCGCGGCCGCGCTTCAGGATCGCATAGGCGTCCCACAGTGGCTTCAGCACGGTTTCGAGGATCGGGCCTGTCTTGTCGTCTGGCGCACCGTCGATCGCCGCCTGAGCCTGTTGGTAGGCGAGCTTTGCCGCCGACTTCATCATGACGCGATGGAAGGTGTGCCTGAGCTTGCGGCCCTCGGCCGAAAAGATCATGCGCACTGCCAATGCCGGCCGGTCCTGGCCCTCGCGCAGCGAGCAGAGATCGTTGGAGATGCGCTCGGGCAGCATCGGCACGACACGATCCGGGAAATAGACCGAGTTGCCGCGCTTCAGCGCTTCGCGGTCGAGTGCAGTGCCATAGCGCACATAGGCGGCGACGTCGGCGATCGCCACGGTGGCAACCACGCCGCCGGGGTTCTTCTCGTCGAGATCCGGCGTGGCGAAGACGGCGTCGTCATGGTCCTTGGCGTCGGCCGGATCGATGGTGATCAGCGGCAGGTCGCGCCAATCCTCGCGGTGATCCAGCGTCGCCGGCTTGATCGCTTCGGATTCTGCGATGACGTCGGCCGGGAAGATATGCGGAATGTCGTGCGCATGGATGGCGATCATAGAGACCGCCTTTTCGCTGGTCAGAGAGCCCAGCACGTTGAGCACCTTGGCTCTCGGCAAGCCGAAACGGGAGGCTCGCGCCGGCTCGACCTCGACCAGGTCGCCATTCTTGGCGCCGTTCTGGAATTCCTTGTCGACGATCAGTTCGGGCTGGCGCCGTTCCACCGGTTCGATACGGAAGGTGCCGTCCTGCAGGATGCGAAAGATACCGAGCACGGCATCGGTGCGCTTTTCGAAAATCTTCACCACCCGCCCGGTGTAGGCGGGGCCGCCCAGGGCGACGTTCGTGTCGTCGGCGGGAAAGGTCTTGGCCAGCACGCGGTCGCCAATGCCGGGCGCCGGTCCACTGCCACTGCGCGACAGGCGGATGGAAACGATGGGCGGCGGCCCATTGGCTGTGTGTTCGGTTGGGCGCGCCAAGAGCACGCCATCGGCATCGCGGTCGAAAATATCGAGGACCGTGACATGGGGCAGGGCACCGACGCGGGCCAGCCCCTTGCGCTCCTTGGTGAGGACGCCTTCGTCCTGCAGGTCGCGCAAAATATCCTTCAGCCAGATGCGGTCGTCGCCGCGCAGCGCGAACGCCTTCGCGATGTCGCGCTTGCCGGCGCGATCGGGATTTTCGGCAATGTAGCGCAGGATTTCGTCACGCGACGGCCGATAGTCGTCCTTGACCTTGGCCCTGGTGTCGGCGGTGCGCGGATCGCCGTGGGTTCTGCCGGTGATCTTGCGCGCCACGCTGTCCTACCCTTTTTTCTTCGCGGCCGGCTTCTTCGCAGCCGGCTTCTTGGCGGCTACTTTCTTGGTTGCCGGAGCTTTGGCCGCGGCCGCCTTGCGGAACGGCTTCTTGCCGCCGCCGCCCTTGGCTTCCTTCTCGGCAATCAGCGCCAGCGCATCCTCCATCGTCACCGACTGGGGATCCTTGCCCTTGGGCAGCGTAGCATTGACCTTGCCGAAATTCACGTAAGGCCCGTATTTGCCGTCGCGCACGACGATCTTGCCGCCGCCATCGGGGTGGTCGCCGAGCTCCTTGAGCGCAGCGGCCGTGCCGCCATTGCGGCCACCCTTGCCCTTCAGCTGCTTCTCGGCGATCACCGACACGGCGCGGTTGAGGCCGATCGAGAACACGTCCTCGATGCTTTCGAGATTGGCATAGGTGCCGTCATGCAGCACGAACGGACCGTAACGGCCGAGCCCGGCCGAGATCATCTTGGCCGTTTCCGGATGCTGGCCGACATCGCGCGGCAGCGACAGCAGCGCCAGCGCCTTTTCGTGGTCGATCGACTCTGCCGTCCAGCCCTTGGGCAGGCTGGAGCGCTTGGCTTCCTTGCCGTCGCCGCGTTGCAGATAGGGGCCGAAGCGGCCGCTGCGCAGCGTGATTTCCTCTGACGTATAGGGGTCCTTGCCGATGACCTTGGTGCCGTCTTCGCCGCCGCCATTCTCGCCATTGGAGTTGGCGGCATCGCCGAGCTGGCGGGTGAAGGAGCATTCGGGATAGTTGGAGCAGCCGACAAAGGCGCCGAACTTGCCGAGCTTCAGCGACAGATTGCCGGTGCCGCATTTCGGGCAGATGCGTGGATTCGAACCGTCTTCGCGCGCGGGGAACACCAGCGGCGCCAGCTCTTCATTGAGCGCATCCAGCACGTCGGTGACGCGCAGTTCCTTGATGTCGGCGACGGCGCCGGAAAAATCCTTCCAGAAATCGCGCAGCACGTCCTTCCAGGCGAGCTTGCCGTCCGAAATCTCGTCGAGCTTTTCCTCGAGGGACGCGGTGAAGTCGTACTCGACATAGCGCTTGAAGAAGCTTTCGAGGAAAGCCGACAGCAGCCGGCCCTTGGCCTGCGGCACCAGCCGGCGCTTGTCGATGGTGACATAGTCGCGGTCCTCGAGCGTCTTCAGGATCGCCGTATAGGTAGAAGGCCGGCCGATGCCGAGCTCTTCCAGCTTCTTGATCAGCGACGCTTCGGAGTAACGCGGCGGCGGCTCGGTGGTGTGCTGGGTGGCGTTGATCGCCTGGCGGGCAAGCTGCTCGCCGGCACGGATCTCGGGCAGGCGACGATTTTCCTCGTCTTCCGCATCGTCGTCCTTCTGGTCGGTGTATGCGGCGATGAAACCGTCGAACCGAACGACCGAACCGATGGC
>NZ_RZRW01000196.1:0-9603 GCF_003998745.1 Mesorhizobium sp. M7A.F.Ca.US.014.04.1.1
AATACAGCGCGTGCGTACGTCGTACCCGCTACGTGCTCCGTACCCGCCACACCGAGGTCCATCCATCCCGCATTCACGGCCTCGAACATTTCTTCGGCGGGTCCGGAGTGACCCTTCGGGATGCCGAATTGCTCGAACGCTTCCGCCCACCCCGCACGCGGAATTGCAAAGGCTTTCACGGCGAGATTCAGGACTTCACCCAACTGCTCGGCGACTTCATCCGCGGTGACCATCGAACCGATCTCGACGATGCGCTGCCCTGACCACGTCGACCCGGTCAAAAGGGTTGCGACCTCTGCGCCGATGTCGTTCGTCGCAACCATGGTCGATTTCCGGTTTGTCGGATTGTAGTAGACCGGTAGCATTCCGCCCTGCGCGACCTGCAAGCCGTAGAGGAAATTTTCGAAGAATCCCCCCGCGCGCACAAATGCGGTTGGTGATGTCAGGCCGCGAAACCCTTGCTCCAGAAGCGACAAGGCCGCGATCACCCCGTGCCCGCTTGTTCTGTTCGCACCCATCGACGAAAGCGCGACCACTCGCGGCGGCGCTGCCTTGGTCAGAGCCTCGACATAGCTAGCAATCACGCTCCTCGCTTCTTTGTAATCGGGCGACGGCGCCCAGACAGGGGGCAACATGACGAACGCGCCTTCGACGCCTTTGAGGGCTCGCTCGATGGCTGCCGAATCATTCCAGTCGCCGTCTACCAGTTCCACGCCCTGGTTCGCCCAATTGGCCGCCTTGTCGCGGTTGCGGACGAGTGCGCGTACCTCCTTGCCGTGCGCCAGCAGATGCTCTGCCGTTGCGCCGCCAACTTTTCCCGTGATTCCCATTACTAGGAACATGTGTTTTCTCCTGATGTCGGGGGACAGAGCTGCCCCTGTTGGTTCAATGGATGAGCGGCAGAATGGCCCGGATACGGGGATCGCGGAGATAGAGGCCGCCCCAGGTCATCGCGCCCAGAAACAGGGAGATGATTTCCGGCGGCGACCCCAACTCACCGATGCGGAGATGGGCGCAGATGGCACCTCCCAAAAAGCCCGTCACCAGGATCGCGCCGAGGACGGCGGTGACCGGGATGGCGTAGAGGATGGCGCAGGCGAGGATGATCGGACCCACGACACGGGTCAGGTCCATCGCAAACCCGGTTTCCTGCAACATGCTGGCGATCTGTGCCGGCGCGAAAAGCTGAACAGTGCCATCTGCCGTCAGGGCGATGACGACAAACGCGCTCATGATCCGGCCGGCCCACAGGGCGCGATGCAAGGTCATAATTTCCGGTGTCTGATGCAGGTTCACAGTTTCGGACACTTGTCATTCTCCGATGGGGAGATCCCATATTCGAAGCTTACTGTGCCTCTCAAATGTGATAAATGCCGAGAAAATGAACCAACTGTTCTCTTTTTGGGAAACAATCCGAGGCACGAAAATGCAGAATCTCGAACCCATCCTCATTTTCACAACGGTCGCGGAAATGGGGAGCTTCACCCGCGCGGCCGATAGCCTGGGCATCCAAAAGGGGAGAGCCTCAACGGCGGTCCGCAAGCTGGAAGAAGATGTGGGTGTCAGGCTTCTGCACCGGACGACGCGCAGCGTGCGGTTGACGGAGGACGGACGCGCATTTCATGCCCGCGCCCGCGATCTGCTTGCTGAAGTCGATGATCTGCACTCGATGTTCGCAGGCGACCGCGTGGCACTTCGCGGCCGTTTGCGGGTCGACCTTCCGACCGAAGTGGCGCGCACAACGATCGTACCGGCTTTGCCGGATTTCATGGCGGCTCACCCCGAGTTGGAGCTGGAGGTGTCGAGTACGGATCGGCAAGTCGATCTGGTTCAAGAGGGGTTCGATTGTGTATTGCGGCTTGGACCCATTCGCGACGAGACCCTGATTGCCCGCCCGTTGGGCCTGTTGCGCATGGCCAACGCAGCCAGTCCCGCCTATCTGGCGCGCCATGGCGTGCCTCGATCGCTGGAAGATCTCCAGCGTCAGGAACATAGGGCAATTCATTTTTCGACGCTGCTGGGCGCGCGACCCTATGGATGGGAATATCCGGACGGCGACAGCTACGCGACGCTTCAGTTGCCAGGTGCGCTACACGTCAACAGCGCACAGACCTACGAAGCAGCGGCCCTCGCCGGCCTCGGCCTGATCCAGGCGCCACTCTTGGGCATTGGCCGATACTTGGGGAGTGGAGCGCTTGTCGAGATCCTACCCGATTTTCGTCGCCGGCCGCTCGCCGTGTCCCTCGTCGTCGCACATCGGAGCAATCTATCGCGCCGGGTCCGCGCGTTCATGAAATGGATCGAAGATGTGCTGACGCCATATATGGAATAGCGATACGACTATCTTCGTCCGGCCCTCGAAATCAACACTTCGTAAGCGGCGCGCTTGTCTCAAGTCTAGGGCAAGCGAAATTTGCAGAAGTCTTGAGCGCGGACATGACCTTGCACGGCCCAAGCCGACGCAGTAAAGCGGGGTTCGAAGAACGGGCTGGACCGATGAGGCTGTGGTGGTTAGAAAAATCCCGCAAGGCCGCCCGCAAGCTGCCGTCGGCAGCCAGTTTCCGCACTGAAATCATCGCAGACGTCTTCGTCCCGGAACGGGCGGAGGATGTACGCTTCTTCAGCCGCAAGCTGGTTCGCCCTGGCCGGCTTCGCCGCTTTTCCAACAAGGATCTTCGCGAAGGCCTGCTGTCTATCTTCTATCTCGTGGTGGCGGCGGCACTGCCGGTGCGGTGGTGGGCGCCGATCTGCGGCCGCGTATCGAGGTTTCGCCTCAAGCGCCATATGCGCAAGGAATTCCCGGCCTACGCTGCCGCCACGCTCGCGGTGCTGGGCGATGGTATCGATGCACGCAAGCTGTTCGAGGGATTGCTGGCAGCGCGCCACCGCCGCCGCTTGCAGCTCGCCGCACATCTGGTGGCCGGCCGCTGGTCGCCGACGATCCGGCTGGAGGGGTTGGCGGGGCTGCGGTCGGCCTTGCAGCGCGGCCACGGCGCCATCCTCTGGTGCGATCAGTTCACCGCCCAGACCATCATCGGCAAGCGCGCGCTGTACGAGGCCGGTATCGAAGCGCATCAGGTGAGCGTCAACACCCACGGTATTTCCGAATCGGCGTTCGGCTTGCGTTTCCTCAATCCGCCGCTGATCGATGTCGAAAACCGGTTCCTGAAAAGCCGGGTCGTCTTTGGCCGCGACGACACCTATCAAGTCACCATCCGCATCCAGAAGATCCTGAAGCAGAATGGCGTGGTGACGATGACCAACACCGTCCATGCCGGCACGAGCTTCACCGAGGCAGCCATGGGCGAAAGCGGCTGGACGCATCTCGCCTCGGCACCGGCGAATTTCGCCGCCAGGGGCAGGACCGCCCTGTTTGCCATGTCGACCTTCGAAGTGGTTCCCTTCATCGAATACCGGGCCGTGCTCAGCCCCGAGCTGACGCCGGAGGCATCTGTCAGCCCGGCAACGGACATGGCCAGGGATGGCGCCAAGAACATGACTGTGCAGGCGCACTACATCCTGCTCAAGCGCGACCGCCTGCTGGAAGCGCTGAAGCTCTACCCCGAGCAGATGCTGACGTGGTCCCGCCGGCAGCGGCTGACCGAGGCCTCGGACAGCATCGGCATCGGAATGGATGAAGGCTCATGACCGGCGTATCAGACGGACCGCGGCGGCGACGAGCTCACCGACCGGGCGTGTGGCATTGAGTTTCGAGGCGCGCTCATCCGCAGCCGGCGGCTCGAGGATGGCGAACTGGCTGTCGACCAGGCTCGCCGGCATGAAGTGGCCCTTGCGGCTGCCGACGCGCTGCCTGGCCGTACCAGGGTCGATCTCCAGATAGAGGAAGACGATTTCCGGGCAGAAGCCGCTCAGCCGGTCGCGGTAGCTGCGCTTCAGCGCCGAGCAGGCGGCGACCACGCCGTTGCCCTGCCCCACCGACGCGGCGATGCGCTCGCCGATCGCGTTGAGCCAGCCTTCGCGCAGCTGATCGGTAAGCGGCTCGCCGCTTGCCATGCGTGCGACGTTTTCCGGAGGATGCAGCCTGTCGCCCTCGATAAAGGTAACGCCCAGAGCGGCGGCAAGCCCAACGCCCACCGCCGACTTGCCGCAGCCGGCGACGCCCATAACCACGATGGCCGGCACCGAGCCGGGGGCGCTCGTCGGCGCCTGTGCTGCCGCTTCGTCCACTGTCAGCGGCTTGCCGGCGCGCGGCCGTAGAGCAGCAGCATGGCGACGATGACGACACCGTAGATGATCTGCCGCCCCGCCTCCGGCATCTGCATGACCGACAAGATGGATTGCAGCAAAGTGATGAGGATGACACCGGCGACAGTGCCGAGATAGGAGCCGCGCCCACCCAAGATCGAGGTGCCGCCAAGCACCACCGCGGCGATCGACGGCAGCAGATAAGCGTCGCCCATCGACTGCGCCGCCTTGGAGGCATAGCCGGCCAGAAGCACGCCGCCGAAAGCCGAGAGCCCACCGGAGACGGCGAAGGCGATCATCACCACGCGCCTTGTGTCGATGCCGGAGAGATAGGCCGCGCGCTCGCGGTTGCCGATGCCGTAGACGGTGCGGCCGAAGCCGGTCCGCGTCAGCACGAACACCATCGCGGCCCCGATCAGCGCCCAGATGATGACGGCGTTGGGCACGCCCGGAATGGCGAAACCGGTCGCCAGGTAGCGCATCGCGCCCGTCGCCGAATCCTGCGGCGAGAAGCCGCCGGTGTAGACCACCATCAGCCCTTGCGCGACAGCGTTGGTGGCCAATGTGATGATCATCGAGGGGATGCGCAGATAGGCGACGCCGATGCCGTTGACGACGCCGATCAGCATGCCGCAGATGATGCCGAACGGGATGGCCAACGCCACGCCGACCGGGCCGTACGCCGCCGCGGCGCAGGCCATCATGGCGCCCGCCGCCACCGCCCACGGCACCGACAGGTCGATCTGGCCGAGCAGGATGACCAGCATCATGCCTGTCGCGATAACGCCGAGGAATGAAGCCACCTTGAGCTGCTGCAGGAGATATTCAGGCGACAGGAAGCTTCTGGAATAGAGGCTGCCGAAGAACAGCAAAAGCACGATGCAGGCAAAGGCCGTCAGCACCGCCGGATCGGCGCGGCGGATGAATCTTGGCATGCGGCCGGCAATGCCGCCAAGCGTCGTTTCGCTCACAGGAACCACTCCAGCCGGTTGCGGACCCGAAACAGGGCGAAGGCGCCGAGGCTGACGGCGACCAGCAGGATAACGCCCTGGAACAGCGGCTGCCAGAGCGGATCGAAATCGAAGACGAACAACAGGTCGCCGATCGTGCGGAAAGCCAGTGCGCCGAAGATGGCGCCGATGGCGCTGCCCTTGCCGCCGAACAGCGAAACCCCGCCGAGCACCACGGCGGCGATCGAAAACAGCGTGTAGGAGTTGCCGCTGGCATAGGCCGCCTCACCCGTATAGGTGAAGAAGGTCAGGAACAATCCGCCGATCGCCGCCAGCAGGCCGGCCAGCGTGTAGGCGGCGAACTTGCCGCGCCGGATCGGCACACCCGACATGTAGGCCGCCGTCTCCGATGAGCCTGCCGCGTAGGCGGCGCGGCCAAGCACCGAGCGGCTGAACGGCACCCAGATCACCAGCACGATGGCCAGCAGCACGACGAGACTTGCCGGCACCACGCCGAACACACGACCGGTCAGCGCATCGGCCAGGTCCTCATTGACCGAGCCGCCCGGAAATGGCCGCAGCAACAGGCCGATGCCGTAATAGACGGCGCCTGTGGCAATGGTGGCGACAATCGGCTGCAGCCGGCCATAGATGACGATGGCGCCGTTGATGGCGCCGCACAGCAGTCCCACCGCCAGCACGGCGATGACGCCGAGCGTCGTCTGCATCGGCGTTCCCACCACCAGCCACGAAGCCAGGCAGTTGGTGAGGAGAAAAATCATGCCGACGGACAGGTCGATGCCGGCGGTGATCACCACCAGCGTCTGCGCCATGGCGACGAAGGCGAGCAGCACGCCCTTGTTGGCCGCCGTCTGCACCACATTGGCGGTGAAGCCGGCCGGATGGTTCGAGGTGTAGATGACGAACATGACGATGAAGATGCCGAACGCCAGCAGCGTTCCGCGCTGCTCGGCCAGCCAGTAGCGCCAATCCTTCATGCGCCCACTCCCAGGCCCACCCGGCTCTCCTCGCCATGGATGTTGAGCGCGCTTGATATCAGCGCCCGCTCGGTGATCTCGGCGCCGACCAGCTCGCGCTTGACCGCCCCGTCATAGAGCACAAGCACACGGTCGCAGCAGCCGATCAGCTCGTCATAGTCGGTCGAGTAGAACAGGATCGCAGCACCCGCGTCGGCCAGTTTGCGCATCAGCTGGTACAGCTCCTGCTTGGTGCCGACGTCGATGCCGCGCGTCGGATCGTTGAGCAGGATGATGCGCGGCTGGCGCATCAGCCATTTGGCGATGACCACCTTCTGCTGGTTGCCGCCCGAAAGCGCGCCGACCGGAATGTCGAGGCCCGCCGTCTTGATCGCCAAAAGACCGACCATGTCGTCGATCAGCCGCTGCTCGGCGGCACGGTCGATGATGCCGGCTTTCGACAACCGGTCGAGCGCGGCGAAGGACAGGTTCTCGCGCACCGTCATCGGCAGCATCAGCCCTTCGGTCTTGCGGTCCTCGGGAATGAGCGCCATGCCGATGCCGTCGTCGCGCGCAACGGATGGACTGGTGATCGACACAGGCTTGCCGTCGATCAGGATCTGGCCGCTGAGGCCGCGCAGCACGCCGAAGAAGGAGAGCAGCAATTCGCGCTGGCCCTGGCCGTCGAGGCCGCCAAGGCCGACCACCTCACCTGCCCTGACGGTCAGCGAGATGTCGTGCAGCCGGTCGGCCCATGAGAGCTTGCGGGCCTCGAGCCTGGGGGCCGCGGCGGCAGGCACGGCCGTCGGCTTGGGCGGAAAGATATGGCTGTATTCGCGGCCGATCATCAGTTCGACCACCTCATTGTCACTCTTCGAGCCGGCTGGATAGCTGGCGACATTGCGGCCGTTGCGGAACACCGTGCACTGGTCCGCCAGTTCGGCGATCTCGTTCATGCGGTGCGAGATGTAAAGCAGCGCCAGCCCTTCCGCGCGCAGCCGCTTCAGCACCGCGAAGATCTTCGAGACATCCGCGGCAGTCAGCGCGGAGGTCGCCTCGTCGAGGATGAGGATGCGCGGCTTGCGTGCCAATGCCTTGGCGATCTCGACCATCTGCCGGCGCGACAATGGCAGGTCCTTGACCAGCGCCAGCGGGTGGATGTCGGCGGCGCCGGCACGAGCAAGTGCTTCTTCGGCGATGCGGCGTTGCGCCTTGCGGTCGATCATGCCGAAGCGTTTGGGCGGGTCGGAAATGACTATGTTGTCGGCAACGCTTAGCTCGGGGACCAGCGACAGTTCCTGGAAGATGCAGACGATGCCGGCCTTATTGGCGGCACCCGGAGAGGCGAAGGTCGCCTCGCGCCCATCCAGAGTCATGCGCCCCTCATCGGGCGCCACGACACCTGCCATGACCTTGATCAGCGTCGATTTGCCGGCGCCGTTTTCACCGAGAATGGCGTGAATGCTGCCGGCTTCGACAACAAGCTCGGCCTTCTCCAGCGCGCGTACACCGCCATAGCGCTTGGATATGCCTTCCATACGAAAGAGCGGAGCCGCACCGTCCATCGGCCCTCCCAGGGCGATTGTGGAATTGAGACAAACGCCGCGGCTCAAGCCGCGGCGCCAGGTGACAGCCAGCGATGATTTACTGGTTTTCCTTGGTCTGACCCATGATTTCCTGGGCGCTGAAATTGATGCCGCAGGTCGGGAAGGAATTGCCGACGAAGAAATTGTCGGATTCCTTGGGGAAGTAATCCGTGCCTTCCTTCATGTTCGGGTCTTCGGCGATCGCCAGCGGCAGCTTCACCTCTTGTGGCACGACTTCGCCTTCGAGTGCGGCGATCGCGGTCTTGATGGCGACGGCGACCTGAGCCGGGCCCGAGCCCGCGGACGAGCACTTCAGCCCGTCGGCTGAATGCGCGGCGCAGAACTTGCGGAAGCCGTTCTCGGTCTCGCCGCCAAACGGCACGAACGGATGCTTGGCGTCGATCATCGCCTGCACGATGCCCGTGTCGCCGCCCTGCCCGGTGATGCCGTCGAACGGACCGTTGGTGGCGATCGCATCCGCGGTCACCTTCTGTGCCACGCCGTCATCCCATTTGCCGGCGACTTCGGTCACGTCCCACTTCTTGCCGGACGCATCGAACACCTCGTGGATGCCGTTGTGACGATCGGTGTCGACGGAGGTGCCGGCGACGCCGCGCACTTCCAGGATCTTGCCGCCGTTCGGTATCTTGCCGACCAGCCACTTGGCCCACAATTCGCCAAGACCCTTCTGATCGACATTGACGTTGATGGCGTCCTTGGTATCGAGAATGTTGTCGAAGGCGACCAGCACGATGCCCGCTTCCTTGGCACGCTTGATGACCGGACCGAAGGCCGTCGGGTTCTGGGCGTCGGTGACGATGGCGTCATAGCCGGAATCGATGAAATTGTTGATCGCCGAGATCTGTGCCGGCACGTCCTCGCCCGTCGAGACGACCTTGAATTCCTTGATCTTGGCTTTGACTTCAGGTTGCGCGGCGTAGGCCTTGGCCGTCTGCACCATCTGGATGCGCCAGGTGTTGGCGATATAGCCATTGGCGAAGGCGATGCGGAACGGCCCTTCCTTCTTGGGATATTTGAAGAATTTGGTCTCTGCGCTCCACGGCGCGAAACAGTCCGCCTGAGCGGCGGGACCCGACACGATTTCGGGTCCGGCGGCCATGGCGGCCGAATTGAGCATGACGAATGCAGTGGCGGCAACGACGCCACCAACGAGTGACTTGATCATCGATAATCCTCCCGATTGCAGTTCTGATTGTTCGTTTCGCAATGCGAATTTTTCGCGCGATGGACCGGCACCTCCCGCCTTGCCATGCGCTTCCTCGGCCGCCCGTGATGGCCGACCCGGTACCTCCCTTGTCGCCGCCAGCGGGGCGAAAACTATCATATTATCCATAATAAACAAGTATTAGTTGTCGCTTATGTATAATAAACAGGTGCGACCTATCGTTCATGCAACTGCCTGTAGGAGATGGTAGCGCTACCAAATCGGCGTGTAAACCGGCATTCGCACAGTCGCTTCTGTGCGTTTCAACGCGCCGTGCTCTCGCGGCGCTTGAGCTCGAAACCGAGATCTACGATCCGTTGCTCCGGTCTTTTGCCGGCGATCGCAGCAAGCGCCATGGCGACGGCACGCCGGCCGATCTCATAACGATGGGTGCGGATGCTGGTGACCGAAGGAAACGCCACCTGCATCATGTCGAGATCGTTGAAACCGACGATGCCGATCGTCTTCGGCACCGCGATCGAGGCGCGATGGCATTCGAACAAGACGCCGAGCGCGATGTCGTCATTGTTGCAGAACACCCCGTCGAGTGTCGGCACCTTGGCCAGCGCGTCGCGGAACATCTCGCGGCCGAGCGACACGCTGGACAGCACCGGCGTGGTGGTGACGAGGCGCGGGTCGAACAAGCCCGCGGCCTCCAT
>NZ_RZRW01000197.1:0-9595 GCF_003998745.1 Mesorhizobium sp. M7A.F.Ca.US.014.04.1.1
ACGGCAGGGTCTTCGCTCAGCCGGTTCGCCAGCACGCAGCCGGCCGATCCCGCACCGACAATGACGTAGTCAAAGGTTTCGCCAGCCGGCATGCGTGATCCTCGGGAGAAAGACGTCTGCCGCGATGGCAACCGTCGACATGGGCAGTCAACCATCGCGCAACTGGTGTTGTCAACCATTGCGTACAGTTGTAGATTGGTTGAATTGGTTGAGTGCCGTCGAACAGGTTTTCGTGTCACAATATGATGTCGGGACGTTGAGTCGGCGGTCTGCCGATCGGACAGGAGATTTGGTTTTGAGCGCATTCGAGCCGCAGGTCGGACCATCTGATCTCGACGACATCATCGCCGCGGTCCGCCAGTTGCAGCAGGGCGGCGGCAAGCTTCCGTCCGAGCGCGATCTTGCGGAACATCTGAGCGTCAAGCGCCATCAGCTTCGCAAGGCGCTTGAAGTGCTGCGCCTTTCAGGCGACCTCAAACCGGCGCGCGCCAGGCGGGCGCCGACCGCCCTTCCGAGATATGGCGAGGAACTGGTCAGGGTAACCAATCCGATCGAGGTCCTGGAATTGCGCCTGATTATGGAGCCGGGCCTTGCCCGACTGGCGTCGCTGCGCGCCTCCTCTTTCGAGACGGCGCGGATCCTCGACGCGGCAACCACGCCGGAGAACGCCCCGTCGGGTGAGGTCGACTTCGCTTTCCATCTCGCGATCGTTGCCGCGGCCCGCAACCACCTCGCCGCGGAATTCTACAAGATGCTGCGCCAGGTCGGTGTCGATGCGCGGGTGAAGGTTGCGCGCACCGCGGCACCCACCTGCCCCAAGCGGATCGCCCACCGCGACGGCGAGCATCGCCTGATCGCCGAAGCGATCTCGCAGCGCGACCCCGAAGCGGCAGAGGCCGCAATGCGCGCGCACCTTCTGTCGGTGCAGAGACAGATCATGGAACGGTCGAATGCCGGCGCCTTTGCCGCGTGATCGCATCACCTCTGACATCGAGCCTGTGCGGGGAATTTCAAATTGAAACGTCATTTCGACGTGCTGGTCATCGGCGCGGGATCCGCTGGCTCGGTTGTTGCCAGCCGTCTCAGTGAAGACCGGTCGTGCCAGGTCGGCCTCATCGAAGCCGGGACGATGCCGGCCGATCCCGACATCGCCGACCCGCTGAAATGGACGATGCTCCAGGGCCGCGCCTACGACTGGAGCTATCGGACCGTGCCCCAGCCCTTCACCGCCAACCGCGTCCATGAATGGCCGCGCGGCAAAATCGTCGGCGGCTCGAGCTGCCTGCATGCAATGGCCTATGTGCGCGGCCATCCCGATGATTTCGACCCCTGGGTGCAAGCCGGCGGCGAGCGCTGGTCCTATCGGGGGTTGTTGCCGGGCTTCATCCGCAGCGAAGCCTTCACCGCTTTCGACGGGCCAACACGCGGCAAGAGCGGCCCGCTGGACGTCTATCTGCCGGACGCCGAGGTCAGTCCGGTCGTGCGTGCCTACATCGCCGCCGGGCGATCCATGGGGGCTCCCGCCCTGAGCGACCACAACAGCGGCGAGCTGGTCGGCACCAGCCCCAATTCACTCAACATACGCGACGGCAAGCGCCTGAGCGTCGCCGACGCCTATCTGCCGCCGCGGGTCATGGCGCGGCCGAACCTGACCTTGCTCGCCGGCCACGAGGTCGAGCATCTGGTGCTGGACGGCCACAGGGTCACGGGCGTGAGCGTGGTCTGCGAGGGCCAGACCAGAACGCTCTGTGCCGACCGGATTGTCCTTTGCGCCGGCGCCGCGTCCACGCCGCTCATCCTCATGCGGTCGGGCATTGGTTGCCCGGATACGCTGAAGCAGGCTGACATACGCTGCCTTGCCGATCGCAGCGAGGTGGGCCGCAACCTGCAGGATCATCTGCTGGCTCTTGGAAATGTCTACAGCACCAAAAAGCCGGTGCCGCCTTCCCGCCTGCAGCACTCCGAATCGCTGATGTATCTGCACAGCGACGACCCGATCCGCTCCATGGGAAGTCCCGATATCGTGCTCGCCTGCGTCGTCGCTCCGTCGGCGGCCGAGGGCCTGAATGCCCCGCTTTATGGCTCGGCCTTTACCATCCTTTGCGGCGTCACCCATCCGACAAGCCGCGGGCGCATCACACCGAGCGGGCCGGGCCGCAACGATGCGCCGGTCATCGATCCGCATTATCTCGAAACCGAACACGATCGCGCGACATTCAGGATGGCGTTGAAGCGGGCGCGCATGGTCGGCCATCATGAGGCCCTGGACGAATGGCGCGATACGGAGATCCTGCCAGGCGCACCGGTTCGGTCCGATGCCGAACTCGATGCTTTCATCGCCAGGGCTGCTTCCACCCATCATCATCCGGCCGGCACCTGCCGGATGGGTCTTGACACCGAGGCCGTCGTCGATCCTGACTTGCGGCTGAACGGCTTCGACAATGCCTTTGTCGTCGACGCCTCGGTGATGCCGGCGATCCCGAGCGGACCGATCAACGCGGCGATCGTCGCCATCGCCGAAACCTGGGCGGCGTCTTCTCGGGTTACCCCGCCGGCAGCGTGAGGGCGTCCGCGTCCGACAATTCCCCTGGCTCCGGTTCCCGGCGACTATCAGCTATGGAGATGCGTCAGCTCAAACGCGGCTCCGTCCTGGACGCCGGCCATGCGCTGCTCGGCGGACCGGAACATGTCCGCGAACTCCACCTGGTTCTCGAACACCACGCCGCCGACCTTGACCGTCAAGGCATCCTCGGTGCCTTTTGGCGCGAAATAGACTTGTGCGATGCGCGCCCTGATACGCTCGCCGATTTCCCTGGCTTCTGCTTCGGTCGCGCCGGCGAGGAAGACCCCGAACATCGACGTCCCCATGCGTCCAACCAGATCCTCCGCGCGCACTGACGATTGTATGGTTGAGGCTATGAGCCGCAAGGCTTGATCGCCCCATTCAAGACCAAAGCGCAGGTTGATGGACCGCAGATGCTCCGAATGGATGACCAGGAAGGCGCCGGATTTCGGCCCCGGCACCGACGGCCTTGCGGTTCTTTTTTCGACCATCGACGTGAAGACCGCTCCGTTCAGGCAGCCGGTCGTGGTGTCGAAGGTTGCCGACTTGTCGAGTTCCCGGCGATAGCGACGAAGCTCGATCTGTTTCAATCCAACGAACAGAAAAAGCGGAACACCAAGAACGACAGGCAACAGGATTGCCGTGACCATGCTGCGCCCAAATGGCGTCAGCGCCTCCGAGAACAGAAGCAGATAATTGAGACCGACGGAAACGCCCAGGATTGCAGCGGTTCCCAGAAAGGTCAGCAAAGCGACGCCTTTCCATGCCTGGTCGGTGGTGCTCGCCATAGTCTTTGTCACTGGCCGATCTCCTGTGGATGGGCTTGTATAAGGCCGGTGTGTTGCAATTTCAGTTTCAAGGAACATTGCAATTTAATCGATTGCGCGATGACCCCATCAAGGCTGCGCCCGTGGCGGTTAACAAACAAAACATCAGGGATTGAATGACAGCCTATTGTGCCGGGCCGAACATGCCCATCTCCGCGTCCCTGGCTGTCGCCTCCGCCTAGCCGTAGATGCCGCTCGGCAGCGCCGTGGCCCAGCCGTTGGAGACAAGCCAGGCGCCAACATCCTGCTTGCCCAGCCTGCACGGTGCGGCGACGGCAAAACGCTCGACGTCCGGCGGTACGAAACAGTGCAGCGCGCGTCCCCTCAGCCAGGAATTGAAAACGGCGCGGGCGCGTACGCCGCAAGGCCAGGTGACGTCATGAAACGAGCAGGAGCTGTCGAGATCGATGCCTCGCACTCCGCTGATGAACACCTTGCGGCCCATGGCTTCGAACATCGCCGATGATGTGACAACCGGGCGGTAGAGCAAGACCTCCCGCCAATCCCTGGGCATCGGCGTTTTCGGGGGCACGGCGAGACCGAGCTCGCTGAGCGGCGGACGGGGCTCGGCCCGTTCGATCTCAGCGGGATCAAGCCGTGGTGGAGCGATCAGGTCTTGAGCAACCTTGCGCGCCGGCTCCAGGCGTTGTGCGCCGGCAACCGGGGCAAACGGCCGGACAGGCTGCGTGTCGTCAACATCTGGCGACCGGGCACGGACAGGCTGATCGACCGAAAGCAACGCCCCGCCCTGAATGATCAGCAGGATCCCGGCCAGGAGCAGGAGGCTTCCAAGTGCGATCGCCAAGCGGCTGCGGCCCGGCCTGGCCATCAGCTTGAACAGGATCCCAGGGATTTGCGCCGGTCAGAAACCCGACGTCGATTTGGCAACCAGCTTGAGCGCACCTTTTTCAATCCGATAGAACGGCATCGAGCGTTGGCTGGATCCGTCGGCCCGAAACCGGAACAGGCCGGTCGACCCGCGAAAGCCGTTTGGATTCTCGAGAGTTTTTTTGCTGAAACCATCGGGCCCGACCGCGCTGGCAATCCCTGCCGTCAGGGCAACCATATCATAGGCGTAGGCCACATTGACGTCAGCCGGATAGTTGTATGTCGTCCTGAAGCGGTCGGCGATCGGCCCGGTTTCGCTTGGATCGAGCGTGGCGATAAACGCCCCCTCGAAGAGCGGATCCATGGGGTGCTCCAGCCAACGGTTCGTCCCGACGACGGAGATCGTCTTTCCCGGAATGCCCTTCGATTTGAGGGCGGCAAGGACAGGCGACGGACTGCCATTGCCGCTGGCGACGATGACGGCGTCGGGGGCGTCCACGAGTGAGCCCATTTCGTCGACCGTCTTCGCGCCGTCGCCGGCAGAATATCGGAGAGTGACCGCGAGCGCCGCGCCGTAGATGCTGAGGCTGTTTGCGACCCGCTTCTCCATGGCGCCGGCGTTTGGGCCATCCGCGACAAGCAGTACGAACTTCTTGCTGCCTTTCGCGGCCAGTCCCGCGGCGCCCGCGGCGGCGCTGTCCGCTTCGCCAAGGAGCACGGCATAGACCCCGGGGCCGCCGGCGAAATTGTCGGCGAGCGCCAGGACCGGTGGCCGCTTCGACCCCGACAGCGTGGCAATATGCTGGGCCGCCGGCAGCTCGGTCGGGCCGATGACGACTTTAGACCCCGTCGTAATGGCCGTAACCGCCAGTTTGCCGGCCAGTGCGCTGTCGCCTTTGGTGTCTTCTACCGTCAGCGCCAGCAATCCGTTGCCGATATCCGTCATCGCCAGCTTGGTCGCATCGAGCATCTTCCTGCCGTTTTCCCCGGCCGTTCCAGGGGCGGACAGCGGCAGCAGCATCGTGACTTTGGTCGAGCCGGTGCCCATCGACTGGGTCGCCTGGACGGGACCGGCGCCGGCGGCGCCGTTCTGCCCGGCAGGCGCGGTAACCGCCGCCGGATCGAGCACTTCGGACACGCCGCCCTTCGACTGGCAGCCCGACACGATCGCGGCGAGCGCCAAGGCGATTGCCCATGTCCGCGGACGGTGGACCTGTCGGCCAGCTTCCATGAATGCTCCACCCCTATGTGCCGCCGGATATTGTTCCCGGTCTGGTCTTCAACGCATGTTACGGCGGACTTGCAGTGCCGTCTGTAGTTCTTTTAGCCGCCGAAAAGCCTGCCTCTGAGCGCCCTGATCTGCCTTGCTTGCCCGGCACTTCGATAGTCGGCGCATTTCATGTATCGCGGCCCGGGCACGAACACGCGGCGCACGCAAACGCCCTTTCCCTGGGCAGGGGCTCCACCCTCCCCGCCTGGCGAAAACGCGGAAAAGCCGAATGTCGCCACCGGCAAGGGGCCGGTCACTTCGATCCCTTCCCTTGCCAGGATTGCCCGCGCACGCTGGCAGTAGCGGACTGAAAGGGCCGAGAACCGGCTTTCATTGTGCCCGGCGCGATACTTCATGACGGTGGTGCAGAGATCACCCGCGGCGAGCCTGTTGGCCTGTGCAAGATATTTGACCCCCAGCGCGATGTTGGCCGCCGGCGCGCTGAGATCGTCGAGGGAACCTCGAAAGCCGAGCATCCTGGCGGTCGCCGGCATCACCTGCATCAGGCCGACTTCGCCATCGGCGCCTTGCACGCCGGGATCGAAGCCGCTTTCGATCTCCATCACCGCATGCGCCAGCATCGGCTCCAGGCCATAGATCGATGCCTGGCAACTGGCAAACGCCTTGAAAGCCTGCCGGGTCCACTCCGTGGCAGTGTCACAGTGTGCCGGCCGCGTCAGGCTGGACGGCTGCTGTTGTTCCACAAAAGGCCGTTCCAGCCAGTTGGCGTGGGCCAGCGTGACAGTGAGGCCAAAGCCGACGAACGCGATCCCGCCTGCGATCGCCTTCGAGAATGATCCGGCGGCTGTCATGATGGCCAACAGGCGTGGGTTCGCCTATCCGGTCAGTGCATGTACTCGACCATGCGATCGTGAAAACACTCGCATTTGTTGAGGGTGTCTTCGTCCTTGTAGTTCGTCTTCAGGTAGCCGTAAGCCATGCCGCAGGCGACCTTGGCTTCCGATGCCCAGACGAAGACGGGCCGGGACGAGTTGATCCACTCCGAGCTGTTGGCGGCGGCGACCGACTCGTCCATCAGCTTCACCACCTGCTGCTTCAGATCGACGATGTTGTCGTTCAAGACCAGATTGGACGTGCCGACGACCCGGCAATAATCGCCTGTCGGACCTTCGATGATGTCGGCGGCATACCCCGTCGACCCGACTGCCAGCAACAGCGTCGCAGCGGAAACAAGCAGTCTTGCAGAACGTTTCATGTTTAGCTCCCCTAAATATTAGCGACGTATAACATAATCGCATGGTTGTGCGCTATGCCGTTAGACCAGGTTTGCGGTTGTCTGATGCTGGGTTATGCCATCGTCGTAGAGCAGCGTGATCGTGTTGGCAGCGGGCAGGTTCGTCAGCGTTGCCACGTCGACGAAGTTGGCGCCGCCGGTGCTGCCGTTGGCATCGACACTGAGCGTACCCGTCCCCGCATTGTAGTTCACGAAGTCACCGATATTGGCTCCTCCAGGCGCCGTGTCAAACAGGGCGGTCAGGTCAATCTTGTCGCCATGTCCTCCCACGCCGCTGAAATCAGTGATGAGGTCCTTGATGTCGATATTCTCAAGCCGGAACGTATCGGCGCCGGCTCCTCCGGTCAGGGTGTCCTGGCCGAGACCTCCTATGAGAAGGTCGTTGCCGTCGCCGCCGCTGAGCAGGTCGTTGCCGGCTCCGCCGCTGAGGAAGTCATTGCCGCCCCGGCCGACGATGACGTCATTGCCGCCATTACCGCTGAGCTGGTCGATACCGGACGTTCCATAGATCTGGTCGGCCAGCGTTGGGTCACCGTTCACCGTGATCCCGGGATCACCAGGATTGTGCGAGAAGAAGGAGAAATTGACGGAGCGGGCCTGCCAACTGCCGCCATCATTGTCGAAGTAGGACAGGGTCCACGAGTCTCCGGCTGCCGGCGGATGCGCGATCAAGTAGCTGGCAAGCGTCGTAGCGGTGGCATTGCCTGCGCCATCGAGAAGGAAGATGTGATCGTAGTCGACCGTAGCCTTCATCTGACCCGTGGCCGGATCGTAGAACCAAGTCTGCTCGAAGGTCCCAGCGGTCAAATCGTCTTCTACTGCGGCGAAGTGATTGGTGCCAATTCTGATCTCGACCTGAACCTCCTGTTCACGATGCGACCCTGCGCTACTATCTCCGAACGCACCTGGGTTTCGCTCTGAAGGGTCAATCGGCGTATCAATCGGCGTCTTTTGGAAATCGGTATAGACGACGACAGTTGCGCTGTGAGGATCCGCCAATATCGCGTTTACCGTCGCTTGCGACAGAGCAAGCGTCGTGACCTGATCATTGCCCGACGTCAGCGGACTGCTGCCATCGCCAATCTGCGACGTGTCGCTGGGCAGGCTGGTCGGCGGCACTTCGTGGATGCCAACAGTCTGTGCAACGTGAGTGTGCCCGTCATAGACATCCAGCGACAGGTTGTTGTTGACCGTGTCAGTTTGCAATGCGGTCGGCCGATAAACCAGATCGTCCAGCAGGTTGATACCGCCGGACGGATTATACAGCACCGTGCCGGCTGTCAGGGCGATATAGGTCACGCCGTTGAAATAGAACGTGCCGGTGGGGATCGTTCCCGTAGCGGTGACGATGAGGTTATCCCCGTCCGCATCCGTCGGAATGGAGACCAGCAGCGGATACCCATTCGGATAGCTGGGCGTGCTCAAGGTCTGCTGCGCCGGGTCGCTCGACATCCAGTTCTGAGTGTTCGCGACTACGGGCGCGTCATTGATGTCCGTCAGGTTGATGGTCAGCGTCGTCGTCGACAGGTCGCCGTCACCATCCTTGATGGTGTAGACGAACACGTCCGTGGTGTTCGCGTTGATGCTGTGGGCCGTCGACTGGTAGGTGTAGGAGCCGTCGGCGTTGAGATGCAGCGTGCCGTGCAGGCCGGCAATGTCGGTGTTGACACCGGTCGTCACCGCCGTTGTCGTGTTGCCGCCCGCAGCCCGGACGCCGTCGATCGTGGCACCATCTGCCCCGGCCACGTCGTTGATCAGAACGCCGGCCGCAGCAGTCACGGTCAGCAGCGCGCCTTCATTGACATTGCCGCTGTCGGCATGGGCCGTCGGCACGTCGTCGGTGACGTCGATGGTGATGGTGTTGGTGATCGTGTTGCCGTTGGCGTCGGTGGCCTGGTAGGTGAAGGTCTCGACATTGTTGACGGTGTTGGTGCCGTTGTTGGCGTCGGCGCCGTCGACCGGCGAGGTCAGCGTGTAGCTGTAGGTGCCGTTGGCATTGAAGGTCAGCGTGCCGTGCGCGCCGATGGCGTTGCTCACCAGTGCGTAGGTGTAGGGCCCGGTGCCGCCCGATACATTGTCGGCGACCGTTCCGGCGATGGTCTCGGCGGTGCTCGACGGGTTGCTGCCGATCGGCAGCGCCGCCTCGTTGACCGTCAGGTCGTCGTTGGAGACGGCAAGGCCGCTGTCCGACAGGTTGATGGTCAGGGTCGTCGTCGACAGGTCGCCGTCGCCGTCCATGATGGTGTAGACGAAGGTCTCCGTTGCGCCTGCCGGCGGAACCACGTTGGGCAGGCCGTCATAGCTGTAGCTGCCATTGGCCTGCAGCGTCAGCGTGCCGAAGCTGCCGTTGATCACCGTGTTGACGCCCGTCGTCACCGCCGTCGTGGTGTCGCCGCCCGCAACGCGGACCCCGACAACGCCGCCGCCCGCCGCCGCACCGTCGGCGCCGAACACGTCGTCCGTGCCGTCGCTCAGCACGTTGCCGAGCACGATCCCGCCCTCGACAACGCTGTTGGTGTCGGCATGGGCCGTCGGCACGTCGTCGGTGACGTCGATGGTGATGGTGTTGGTGATCGTGTTGCCGTTGGCGTCGGTGGCCTGGTAGGTGAAGGTCTCGACATTGTTGACGGTGTTGGTGCCGTTGTTGGCGTCGGCGCCGTCGACCGGCGAGGTCAGCGTGTAGCTGTAGGTGCCGTTGGCATTGAAGGTCAGCGTGCCGTGCGCGCCGATGGCGTTGCTCACCAGTGCGTAGGTGTAGGGCCCGGTGCCGCCCGATACATTGTCGGCGACCGTTCCGGCGATGGTCTCGGCGGTGCTCGACGGGTTGCTGCCGATCGGCAGCGCCGCCTCGT
>NZ_RZRW01000198.1:0-9570 GCF_003998745.1 Mesorhizobium sp. M7A.F.Ca.US.014.04.1.1
CAGCATGACCCAGCGCGCGTCCGCGAAATCGAGATGGATGAAGCTTTCCGAGCCGGTGATCTCGGTGATCGTCACCTTGGCGCGCACCGGCACAGCGGCGGCATTGGGCTGATCGAGCGACAGGTGATGCGGCTGAAAACCGACCGTGTACATGGCATCGGCAATGCCGGCGAGATCGGCGGGCACCGGCAGTTTGACCCCACCCTCGAGCAGGAAATCCCCACCTTTCTTGGCCAGCACGATGGTGTTGAGCGGCGGGTCGGCGAAAGTCTTGGCCGTCACCAGATCGACCGGTTTGCGGAACACGTCGATGGTCGGTCCGAACTGGGTGATGCGCCCTTCGGAAAGCGTCGCCGTGTTGCCGCCGAGCAGCAGCGCTTCGTGCGGCTCGGTCGTGGCGTAGACGAAGATGGTGCCGGCGGCGGCGAAGATCCTGGGCAATTCGGCGCGCAGTTCCTCGCGCAATTTGTAGTCGAGATTGGCGAGCGGTTCGTCGAGCAGCACCAGGCTGGCGTTCTTGACGATGGCGCGCGCCAGTGCGGTGCGCTGCTGCTGGCCACCGGACAGGCTCAGCGGCGTGCGGTCGAGATAGGGCGTCAGCTTGAGAAGTGCTGCGGCATGGCGCACTTCCTTGTCGATCTTCGCCTGATCGGTTCCCGCCACCCTGAGCGGCGAGGCGATGTTCTCATAGACGGTCATCGCCGGATAGTTGATGAACTGCTGGTAGACCATGGCGATCTTGCGCTTCTGCACCGGCACGCCGGTGACATTCTGGCCGTCGAACCAGATCGAACCGGAGGTCGGCACGTCGAGGCCGGCCATCAGCCGCATCAGGCTGGTCTTGCCGGATAGCGTCGGTCCGAGCAGGACATTGAGCGAGCCGTGCTGGAGCGTCAGCGACACATCGCTTATATGCGCGACCGCACCGACCGTCTTGGTGACGTTTCTCAGTTCCAGCATGACGCCTCCTCCCAGGCCTTCCGCATCAGCTCAAACCCCTCTTCATTCGGCAGCCGCGACATGGCGCCGGCTTATGCCGTGCATGAATTCATCGAGAGCCGCCACCTGCTCGCGGCTGAGATGCAGACCGCGCTTGGTACGGCGCCACAATACATCTTCCGATGTGACGGCCCATTCGTTTTGAACGAGATAGCGCACCTCGGCCTCGTAGAGATCGGCGCCGAAGTTGCGGCCGAGATCGACGTTCGATTTGGCCAGCCCCAACAGCATCCTTGCGCGGGTGCCGTAGAGCCGGGTCAGCCGGCGAGCCAGGCGCGCGTCGAGGAACGGATAGGCGGTCTTCAGTTTCGCCACTTCGGCATCGAAACCGGTGGCCGGGAAATCGCCGCCCGGCAACGGCGCGTTTGCCGTCCACGGCTTGCCGCGTTTACCCAGAAAACCCTCGATCTTTTCCAGCATCGATTCCGACAGCCGGCGATAGGTGGTGATCTTGCCGCCAAAGGCGTTGACGATCGGGGCGGCGCCCTCGCCGCCATCGGCCTTGAGCACATAGTCGCGCGTCGCTTCCTGCGCCTTGGAGGCTCCGTCATCATAGAGCGGACGGACGGCCGAATAGGTCCAGACGATGTCCGAACGCTTGACGGCTTCAGCGAAATATTCGCTTGCCGCGGCGCAGAGGTAGTCGATCTCGGTGTCGCTGATCCTCACGTCATGCGGATCGCCGGGGTAATCCTGGTCCGTGGTGCCGATCAGGGTGAACTCTTCTTCGTAGGGAATGGCGAAGATGATGCGACCATCCCTGTTCTGGAAGAAATAGGCGCGCGGATCGTCGAACTTCCTGGCGATGACGATGTGGCTGCCCTGCACGAGGCGGACATTGTGCACATCGTTGAGGCCGACGACGCCGGAAAGCACATGATCGACCCAGGGTCCAGCGGCATTGACCAGCAGGCGCGCCTTGATCTCCTCGGTCTCGCCGGTCTGCAGATCCTCGACCTGGACCGTCCACAAGCCGTTTTCGCGGCGCGCGCCGGTCACTTTCGTGCGGGTGCGGACCGTTGCGCCGCGGTCGGCGGCATCACGTGCGTTCAGCGCCACCAGCCGCGCGTCATTGACCCAGCCATCCGAGTATTCGAAGGCCTTCTTGAATAGCGGCTTCAAAGGCTTGCCGGCCGGATCCCTGGCCATGTCCAGCGTCCGGGTCGCCGGCAGCAATTTGCGCCCGCCAATGTGGTCGTAGAGGAAGAGACCGAGCCTGATCAGCCAGGCCGGGCGCAGGCCCTTGGCATAGGGCAGCACGAAGCGCATCGGCCAGATGATGTGCGGCGCGTTCTTCCACAGAACCTCGCGCTCCATCAGCGCTTCGCGCACCAAGCGGAATTCGTAGAATTCGAGGTAGCGCAGGCCGCCATGGATCAATTTGGTCGAGCCCGAGGAGGTCCCGCTGGCGAGGTCGTTCATCTCGGCGAGAAAGACGGAAAAGCCACGCCCGACGGCGTCGCGGGCGATACCGCAGCCATTGATGCCGCCGCCTATGACGAAAATGTCACGGATCGGAGATGCGTCCACAAATTCCTCCAGCGATTTCGCATTGCACCATTTTTGGGCTTTTACGAAACCGTGTCGGAATTATTTCGAAATGATAACGAATGTCAAACGAAATATCACGGGCGCGTGATATCAGCTGAAAACCGCCTAGGCGAGCGACGTCTCGATCAGCTGAACCTCGGCCTCCTGGCAGATCTTGCGCACCGAGGGGATGTCGCAGCGGTCGGTGATGAAGGTGTTGACCTGCGACAGATGGCCGATGCGCACCGGTGCGGTTCGCTCGAATTTGGTCTGGTCGGAAACCAGGATGACATGCCTTGCATTGGCGATGATCGCCTGCGCCACCTTGACCTCGCGAAAATCGAAGTCGAGCAAGGCCCCGTCATGGTCGATGGCGGATGCGCCGATCACCGCGTAATCGACCTTGAACTGCCTAATGAAATCGACCGCCGCCTCGCCGACCACACCGCCATCGGAACCGCGCACGACACCACCGGCGATCACCACTTCGATCGACGGATATATCCGCATCCTATTGGCAACATTGATGTTATTGGTGATGACCATGAGACCGTTGTGATCGAGCAACGCCTTGCTGACCGACTCGGTCGTGGTGCCGATGTTGATGAACAGCGAGGCGTTGTCGGGGATCAGCCTGGCTGCCGCACGGCCGATCGCCTCCTTCTCGTCGGCGGCAATCTTGCGTCTCGCCTCATACTCCATGTTCTCGATGCCGGAGGGGTACAGCGCGCCGCCATGGATGCGCGAGAGCAGCCGCTGATCGCACAAATCGTTGAGGTCCTTGCGTATGGTCTGCGGCGTCACATTGAAGTGGTTGGCCAGATCATCGACCAGCACGCGGCCGTGATCCTTGGCCATCTGGATAATCTCGGCATGGCGCGGCGACAGATACATGGGCAACCTCCCGTTTTCGTTTTTCTTGTCTATAGTCGAAAACGAAACCGATGAAAAGGCATAAGCCGGCTAACGAAATCAGCGACCCAGGCCACGTGCGATTTCAGTAATCACCACAAAAGCCGTTTCGACATCGGCGGCGGTCGCCTCGAACTGTCCGACCTGGAACCGGATTGCGATCAGTCCATCAACCTTCGTCTGCGTCAGGTAGATGCGGCCATCGTCGTTGATCGCATTGACAAGGCGCAGATTGTGCTCGTCCCCGTCGGTTGCGGTCTTGTGCCGGAACGAGAACAACGACAGCATCGGTTCGCTGACGATCTGGAAATCCGGCTCCCTTGCCAGCCGCGCCGCCAGCCCTTCGCTCCACGCGACATGATTGCGGATCATCGTGCGCAGGCGTTCCAGGCCATGGGCGCGCAGCAGGAACCATAATTTCAACGCGCGAAATCGCCTGCCGAGCGGTACCGACCATTCGGAATAGTTGATGATGCCGTCATGACCGTGCGTCTTCAGATAATCCGGCTTGATGGCCAGCGTCCTGACATGGCTTTCAGGGTCGCGCAGGAACTGGATCGAGCAGTCGAACTGAGCGCCCAGCCATTTGTGCGGATTGAAAACGATCGAATCGGCGCCTTCGACGCCTGTCCAGAAATGCCGATATTCCGGACAGATCATCGCCGATCCCGCCCAGGCGGCATCGACATGGAGATAAAGCCCATGCCGCCGTGCCACCTCGGCAACCGCAGCAATGTCGTCGGTGCCGCCAGTGCTGGTGCCGCCGACGCAAGCGATGATGCCCGCCGGCAGCATGCCGGCTTCCCGGTCGGCGACGATTGCCGCCTCGAGCGCGGCCGTGTCCATGGCGCGAAAGCGGCCGCTGACGGGAATGCGCACGAGATTGTCCTCGCCGATGCCGGACACCCAGATCGCCCGGTCGATCGACGTGTGCACCTGGTCGGAGGAGTAGATGCGCAGCCGCGCCTGCCCTGCCAGGCCCTGTTTGTTGCCTTGCCAGTCGAGTGCCCGTTCGCGCATGGTCAGCACCGCGGCCAACGTCGCCGATGAGGCTGAATCCTGGATTACGCCCGAGAAGCCTTCCGGCAGACCGAGCGCCTGGCGCATCCAGTCGACGGTGCGCGTTTCGAGTTCGGTCGCCGCCGGCGACGTCTGCCACAGCATGCATTGCGCGGCCATCGCCGAAACCAGATATTCCGCCACCACCGAAACCGGCGCCGCATTGGCCGGGAAATAGGCGAAGAAGCGCGGATGCTGCCAATGGGTCATTCCCGGCAGGATCTTCTCTTCGAAATCGGCGAAGATCCGGTCCATCGGTTCGGCGTCTTCGGGCGGCGAAACCTCGATGCTTCTAGAAATGGCGCCGGGTTCTACCAGTGGCCGCACGGGGCGGTCGCGCAGATTGTTGCGATAGTCAACGCCCCAGTCGGCGGCGCGCCGCGACCATTGCCGGAAATCATCATTGTTCATCCTGTCCTCCCGACATGATCCATCGCTACCATCCGTCGCGGTTGGTCTCTTATTAATTAACGCGTGAAATATATGCAACCAGCAAGAGATGCCGCACGCCTTAGCCAGGGAAATCCGGCAGGCTGGCAAAAGCCGTCTTCAGCGCATTCGACCAGCCATCGGAGATCGTGCGGTAATACTGGTCGTCCTGGCCGATCCGCTTCTTCAATCCGACCTTGAAAGCGTCCTTCTCCAGGAAGAGCAGGTCGAGCGGCAAGCCGACAGACAGGTTCGACTTCAACGTCGAATCGAACGACACCAAAAGCAGCTTCACCGTCTCGGCGAGGCTCATCGTCTTTTCGTAGGCGCGGATGATGATCGGCTTGCCGTATTTGGTCTCGCCTATCTGGAAGAACGGCGTGTCATCGGTCGATTCGATGAAATTGCCTTCGGGATAGATCATGAACAGGCGCGGCTCGCTGCCCTTGATCTGACCGCCGAGGATGAAGGACGCATTGAAATAGGAATCCGCCTTCTCGCCAGCGGGTGACGAATTGGCGATGACCTCCTTGACCGTGTCGCCAACAATGCGGACCGTTTGGTACATCGACGGCGTTTCGAGCAGTGTGGAATGTCTTTCGGAGATTGCCTTGGTGCGCTCGTCAAGCAGGCTGACCACGGCCTGCGTCGTCGCCAGATTGCCCGCCGACATCAAAACGATGACGCGTTCGCCCGGCTCTTCCCAGACATGCATCTTGCGAAAGGTGGAGATGGAATCCATGCCTGCATTGGTGCGCGTGTCGGACATGAACACGAGCCCGCGATCGATCTTCAGGCCAACGCAATAGGTCATGGAATCTCTTCTAGAGCAATTCCAGGAAAAGTGTGAAGCGGTTTTCCGTCCGGAATTGCGTTAAAACAAAGGGATAGAGCGGTTCGGGGTTCCTTGAAACGATGAACCGCTCGGCAGCAATCTTGCGGAGGATTACTGCTCCACCGTGACGGTGACCGCAAGCTGTTCTTCCGCCTGTCCCAGCCGAATTCCCGACACCGGCGTGGCGTCGCGGTAATCGCGGCCCGTCGCCACCTTTACATAGCGCTCGTCGGGCGAGATGCCATTGGCGGCATCGAAGGCAACCCAGCCGAGACCCGAAACATGCGCTTCGGCCCAGGCATGGCTGGCCGCCTGCTCGACCGTCGCATCCAGCATCAGATAGCCGCTGACATAGCGGGCCGGAAAGCCCATGGCACGGGCGGCGGCGGCAAAGATATGGGTATGATCCTGGCAGACCCCGGTCTTGAGCGCCAAGGCTTCCTCCGCCGGCGTCGTCGCATTGGTCGTGCCGGGCGTGTAGGCGACGCGCTCTCCGATGACAGCCGTCAGCCGGTGCAGCCGTTCGATGTCGCTGCCCTTGCCAACCGATGCGGCGAGTTCGCGGATACCGCTGCCGATCACCGTCAATGGTGTCTCATGGCTGTACAGCCAGAGCGGCGTGAAGCCCTGGTGTGGCCCCGAGACGCCCGCGGTGTCGCGCGTCACCACTTCGCCCGACGCCTCCACCGTGATGAAGTCGCGCTCGCCCTCGACGCTCAACAGCCTTGTGTCGTTGCCGAAATGGTCGACAAAGCGGACCTCTTCGCGCGCGCCTTCGATCGCCAGAGCCCAGGACAGAACGGTCTGCGTCGACCCGCTGACTGGAAGCAGCCGCAGCCGCTGCAACAGATAGTGCACCGGCGTATCGTAACGGTACTCAGTTCGGTGGGTAATCTTCAGCCGCATGCTTCTATTCCGTTTGTGAGCGCGATCTCCGGACAAACGGTTTCCGTTTGTCTAAGAAAACCGGCTCCACCTTTCGGGACCATGCTCAATTGAACCGATAATCTTGTGCGATTTCGTCGCCCAGCTTGGTGTTGTCGCGAATGAAATTGGCCAGGAATTCATGCAGCCCGGTATCGAAGATATCCTTGATCGACCCGGCTCTCAGCATTGTCTGCGTCTTCTCGGCCGTTGCGTGGCAGGCATGGCGCTCGCCGTAATCGTCGCCGAGGAATTTCAGATGCTCCGACAGGAAGCGATAGCAGAACATCAGCGAACGCGGCATGCGGACATTGAGGATCAGATAGTCGGCAATGTTGGTCGGCTTGTAATCAGCATCGTAGACCCAGCGATAGGAGCGATGCGCCGAGACCGAACGCAGGATCGATTCCCACTGATAATTGTCGAGCGTCGAGCCAACCCAGGAGATCGACGGCAGCAGCACATAATATTTCACGTCGAGGATGCGCGCCGTGTTGTCGGCGCGCTCGACGTAAGTGCCGAGTTGCGAGAAGTCGAAGATCTCGTTGCGCAGCATGGTGCCGTAGAACGAGCCGCGGATCAGCGCCGTCTCGCGCTTGATGGCGTCGAGCACGCTTGGCAGGTCGCGCTCGTCGATCGGCTTGGCCAGCATCCGCTTCAGCGCCATCCAGGCTTCGTTGATGCTTTCCCAGGTCTCGCGCGTCAGCGCGGTGCGCACCATGCGGGCATTGTTGCGGGCTGTCTCGATGGACGACATCGTGCTCGATGGGTTCGACGTGTCGCGCAACAGGAAGTCGGCGACATTGGCGGCGGTATAGTCGGAATATTTCTGGCTGAAGGTGACGTCGGAACCAGCGCTGAGCAGCACCGAATTCCACTCTTCCGAGGCGCTTTGGGTGCGGGTCAGCGCCATGCGCAGGCCGGCATCGACCAAGCGCGCCATGTTTTCCGCCCGCTCGATATAGCGGTTCATCCAATAGAGCCCGTTTGCGGTGCGGCCTAAAAGCATGAAGTGGCCCTTCGGGCTAGTGAGTAGCGAATAGTGAGCAGTGAATATTAAGCAATTGAATCTCAATGAAATATGGCATTTCCTGTCCCTCTATTTCCGCTACTGACTACTGACTATTCCCTACTCACTCGTCTCAATCATCCAACACCCAAGTATCTTTCGTCCCGCCGCCCTGCGACGAGTTCACAACCAGCGAACCTTCCTTCAACGCGACGCGTGTGAGGCCCCCAGGCACGATCTGGATGCGGTCGGAGACCAGCACATAGGGCCTGAGATCGACGTGGCGCGGCGCCAGCCCTTTTTCCGTCAGGATCGGGCATGTCGACAGCGCCAGCGTCGGCTGGGCAATATAATTCGATGGCTTGGCCGCCAACTTCTTGGCGAAGGTCTCGCATTCCTTCTTGGTTGCCGCAGGCCCGACCAGCATGCCGTAGCCGCCGGAACCGTGCACTTCCTTGATCACCAGCTCGTCGATGTGTTCGAGCACGTATTTCAGGCTGTCGGGCTCCGAGCAGCGCCAGGTCGGAATGTTGCCCAGGATTGCCTTGCGACCGGTGTAGAACTCGATGATCTCGGGCATGTAGGAATAGATCGCCTTGTCGTCGGCTATGCCGGTGCCCGGCGCATTGGCGATGGTGATGTTGCCGGCGCGATAGACATCCATGATGCCGGGTATGCCGAGAGCGGAATCCGGACGGAACGTCAGCGGGTCGAGGAAAGAATCATCGACGCGGCGGTAGAGCACATCGATCTGCTTGTAGCCTTCCGTCGTGCGCATGGCGACATGGCCGTCGACCACGCGCAGGTCCTGGCCTTCGACCAGTTGCACGCCCATCTGGTCGGCAAGGAAGGCGTGTTCGAAATAGGCGGAATTGAAGCTGCCGGGCGTCAGCACCGCAATGGTCGGCGCACCTTTGGTGCTTTGCGGCCGCACCGCCGCCAGCGACTGGCGCAGAAGCTGCGGGTAGTTTTCCACCGGCCGCACCTTGATCTTCTGGAACAGCTCGGGGAACAGCTGCATCATCGTCTCGCGGTTCTCCAGCATGTAGGAGACGCCGGACGGCGTGCGCGCATTGTCCTCCAGCACGTAGAACTCGTCCTCCGAGATGCGGACGATGTCGACGCCGATGATGTGGGTATAGACGCCGGCCGGCGGCCTGACCCCGATCATCTCCGGCAGGAATGCCTCATTCCTGGCGATCAATTCCCTGGGTACGCGCCCTGCCCGCAGGATTTCCTGGCGATGGTAGATGTCGTCGAGGAAGGCGTTCAGCGCCTGCACGCGCTGCTCGATGCCCTGCGTGAGGCGCCGCCATTCATTGCCTGAAATGATGCGGGGAACGATGTCGAACGGGATCAGCCGCTCGGAGGCTTCTTGCTCACCATAGACGGCGAAGGTGATGCCGGTCTTGCGGAAGACGCGTTCAGCGTCCTGCATCTTCTCGGTCAGCCTGGCTGGATCCTGCTCCTTCAGCCAGCGATCATACGCCGAATACGGTCTTCTCAATCCGGAGACTTCCGGAAGCATTTCATCGAACGCTGCCAATCGCATACTCCCCTGTGACGCCATTTCACTGGCGTCGCCGGAGAAAATCAAGCGCAATCGGTGATTTGGGAGATACGGGCGATCAGTATGTTGCGCCTGCCTAAAATTGAGGCAGCTGAAATATGACCTTGATCAGCCTTTGCCTCGTGCCCGGGCAAATGCGTTTACCGGCTAGAAAGCACGGAACGTGACGACGGTGAACGTGTCCTTGATGCCGGGGAGAATCTGCACCTTTTCGTTGACGAAATGGCCGACGTCTTCCTCGTCGTCGACATAGAATTTGGCGAGCAGATCGTAGTTGCCGGCGGTGGAGTAGATTTTCTAGGC
>NZ_RZRW01000199.1:0-9561 GCF_003998745.1 Mesorhizobium sp. M7A.F.Ca.US.014.04.1.1
CGCACAGGGGCAAGCCGTGATGCGCGGCTCGGCCAGTGCCTGCGGCGTCGTCGCCCTGCCGGCTGGCAGCTATGAGGTCACGGCAGCACTTGCCGTCGCCTCGGCGCGGCGGGTCGTCGACGAAACCGGCTGCCAGGCGGTAAAGCTCGAAGGCGGCGTCGACATGGTTAGCCAGATCGCGGCCATCGTCGCCGCCGGCATTCCGGTCATGGGGCATATCGGCCTGCAGCCGCAATCGGTCGAGAAGGACGGCGGCTACAAGATCAAAGGCCGCACCGAGGAGGCTGTTGCGGCTTTGCTTCGCGATGCGCTCGCCGTCGAGAACGCCGGGGCTTTCTCGGTGGTCATCGAAGGCACGGTCGAGAGGGTCGCCGCCGATATCAGCCGCCGCCTCGCCATCCCAACCATCGGCATCGGCGCCAGCGGCGACTGCGACGGCCAGATCCTGGTCACCGACGACATGGTCGGGCTGACCGTCGATCGCGTGCCGAAATTCGTCAAGGAATACGCCGACCTGCGCAACGCGATCTCGCATGCCGCAAAGAGCTATGCAGCAGAAGTGCGAAACCGGACATTCCCGGGCCCCGGCCATGTCTTTTCGGCGACAAACAGCAGGGATGACGCATGAGCCAACCCGTCGTCGTCGATAGCGTTGCCGCACTTCGCACGCAAATCCATGACTGGCGCCGTGACGGCCTTCGTGTCGCCATGGTGCCGACCATGGGCGCTTTGCACGACGGGCACATCTCGCTGGTCAGGATCGCACTCGAAAAAGCCGAGCGCTGCGTCGTGTCGATCTTCGTCAACCCGACACAGTTCGCGCCGAGCGAAGACCTCGACAAGTACCCGCGCCAACTCGCCCGCGATCTCGACCGGCTCGGCGCGGCAAAGGCCGACCTTGCTTTCACACCGACGGTTGGCGAGATGTATCCCGCCGGCTTCGCCACGAAAATCTCGGTCGGCGGCCCCTCCGCCGGGCTCGAATCGGACTTTCGGCCGACCTTTTTCGAAGGCGTCGCCACCGTCGTGGCAAAGCTCCTCCTGCAGGCAACGCCCGACTTTGCGGTCTTCGGCGAGAAGGACTACCAGCAGCTTTGCGTGGTGAGACAGCTCTGCGGCGATCTCGACCTGCCCGTCGAGATCGTCGGCGCCCCGACGATACGCGACGCGCATGGTCTCGCCATGTCGTCACGCAACGCCTATCTCGATGAGGCCGAACTGAAGGTCGGCCGCCAACTCAACGTGATATTGCGCAAAACGGCTGCGGCCCTGGCGGCAGGCGCCCACCAAACCGACGCAACCGAAGAGGCCAGCCGCGACCTCATCGCCGCCGGTTTCCAGAAGGTCGACTATGTCGAGGCACGCGAAAGCCTGACGCTTGCGCCATGGCGTCGAAACCGCGAAGGGCGTCTTCTCGCAGCGGCATGGCTCGGCAAAACCAGGCTAATCGACAATGTGGGGGTTCCCGCTGCCTAGCGAAGGCTCGATCCTCCGCGGCGGATTGCTGCCGCGCCTAGCTCTCGCTCTTTTGCCGGCCGGCCCTGACGATCAGGTGTCCCGCGACGATCCCAACCACCCCGGCAAAGGCTTTCACCAATGCATCGATGAGGCGTGCATGGCGACCGGGATCAATGAGCTGAAGCAGTTCCAGCATGCCGGCGATCACAGCCACAAAGATCACCACTTGATACAGTCGGTTGGGGAAGCCGACCGCGAGGGCGAAGCCTAGCAGGACATAAGCCAAGGCACGCTCGACATTTGCTTCAGCGAGATGCGGCCGCATCTGGATCGGCGACAAGGTCGCGAAAATGATGATGGCGAGCAGCGCCAGCGCCGCAGTGCGGAACAATTTGGTCATGGCCCTTGCATATCCGTGGTGAGCCGGCACGGCAAACGCCGCGATGACGCATGGCCGGGTCGCGGCCGCCATTGCTGCCCGCCAGTGGCCTTCGCCGAACTATTCCTCCGTCGGCATATGCAGATACATCGACTGGATGCCGACACGGCCCGGTCCGGTGAATCGGTTGACGATGAAATTCATGTTGGCGCCGAAGAAGCCGCTCGACAGGCGATCGATCTTGGTCTCCATCCTGACCGAGGCATCCTTGAACAGCCAGCCGCCTGGTTCGATGTCGATGGTTTCGCCGGCGGCGAGCGTCTTTTCGAAGACGTTGCCATAGCCGTGCAGCCAGACGATGCCATCGCCGGAATCACCGCGAAAGCGGTCGATGAAAAAGCCGCTCTGGCCGAACAGCATCGTCGCCAGGCCGCGCACCCGTTCGAAGGTGTAGTCGACATTGCCGGTGGCGGCGAGAAACTGGTGCTCGCGCACCTGGATCTCTTCGCCGTGCCTGAGATGGATCGGCACGATGTGGCCCGGCCCATCGCGGCTGAAGGCAACGATGCCCGCCCCCGACGCCTCGGTGACGAAGATCTGCATGCCGGCCATCATCCGCTTCAGCGCGCCCTTCAGCGATTTCAGGCCGATGGTGATGGTGGAATTCTTCCACAAAAGGATGTGGTGCTCGAAATAGACCGGCATGCGCGTGACATCGACCGAAAGCACCGGCACCAGCTCGCCCGCTATATGATAGGTGACGCCGCCAAAGGTCTCGTCCGACACCTGTGTCGGCATCAGTTCCGGCAAGCTTGGCATGACGATTCCCCAAGCTGCCTCGCATGCCACCGGTCAAACACCGATCATGGCTGGGGTCAGCGGCCACAGCTTTGCGCTCGATATTTGCGCCGTCAAATGAAAGCCGTGTGCTCGAGGGTCCACTCGCAACAACGTGATGCAATCGCGCGATCATCGAGCGCTCAGGCGGTCAGCATCCGCTCAAGAATCAACGCAGCAATACCGGACTGCGCCGGCCCATAATTGTCGGCCCGGCCAATCTCGGCAAAGCCGTTGGCCAGATAGAAGGCGACCGCACGCCTGTTCTGCTCCACGACCTCGATGCGTAGAGAGCGGGCTTCCGGAAAATTCTCGATCACCTCATCGAGCAACATCCCGCCGATGCCCCGGCCTTGCAGGTCGGGTGCGACATGGAGCTGTTGCAGGTCGACCACGGTGCCGCCTTCGACGCTTTCGGCATAGGCGACGCCGCCGATGCGCTTGCCGTCGTCGGCGACCAGGAATTCGGCATTCGGCCGCTCAAGGCTAGCTCTCAATTTCGCCGGCGAACACCAATCCTCGATGACCCGGTCGATCCGATCAGGGCCATAGACCGCGTCATAGGTCGTGTGCCAGGTTTCGACCAGCAGCGCCCGGATGGCCGTCAGATCACGTTCACCTGCGGTGCGGACAAACACCGCGCTACTCGATGCCCAGCTTGGTCTTGACGAGGTCGTTGACCGCTTGTGGATTGGCCTTGCCGCCGGTCACCTTCATCACCTGGCCAACGAACCAACCGGCCATGCTCGGCTTGGCGCGCGCCTGTTCGACCTTGTCGGGGTTGGCTGCAATCACCTCGTCTACGGCCTTCTCGATGGCGCCGGTGTCGGTGACCTGCTTCATGCCACGGCTCTCGACCAGCTGGCGCGGATCGCCGCCCTCATTCCAGACGATCTCGAACAGGTCCTTGGCGATCTTGCCGGAAATGGTGCCGTCCTTGATCAGATCGATGACCGCGCCAAGCTGCTCGGGGGAAACCGGAGCGTTTTCAATGTCTTTTCCGGCCTTGTTCAATTGCCCGAGCAGATCGTTGATGACCCAGTTGGCGGCGAGCTTGCCGTCGCGGCCGGCGGCCACCTTCTCGAAATAGTCGGCGATCGGCTTTTCCGAAACCAGGATCGAGGCGTCATAGACCGACAGGCCGAGCGACGCGATCAGCCGCGCCTTCTTGTCGTCTGGCAGTTCCGGCAATTCCTTGGCCAGCGCATCGACATAGGCCTGGTCGAATTCCAGCGGCAAGAGGTCCGGATCGGGGAAGTAGCGGTAATCATGCGCCTCTTCCTTGGAGCGCATCGAACGCGTCTCGCCCTTGACGGCGTCGAACAGCCGCGTCTCCTGGTCGATCTTGCCGCCATCCTCGAGAATGGCGATCTGCCGGCGCGCCTCGTAGTCGATGGCCTGGCCGATGAAGCGGATCGAGTTGACGTTCTTGATCTCGCAGCGCGTGCCGAACTCGCCGCCCGGCTTGCGCACCGAAACGTTGACGTCGGCGCGCATCGAACCTTCGTCCATGTTGCCGTCGCAGGTGCCGAGATAGCGCACGATGGTGCGCAGCTTGGTGACATAAGCCTTGGCTTCGTCGGCCGAGCGCATGTCGGGCTTGGAGACGATCTCCATCAGCGCCACGCCGGAGCGGTTGAGGTCGACATAGGACATGGTCACATGCTGGTCGTGCATCGACTTTCCGGCATCCTGCTCCAGATGCAGCCGCTCGATGCCGACTTCGATGTCCTCGAATTCGCCCTGACGATCGGGGCCAACGGAAACGATCACCGTGCCCTCGCCGACGATCGGCTGCTTGAACTGCGAGATCTGGTAGCCCTGCGGCAGGTCTGGATAGAAGTAGTTCTTCCGATCGAAGACCGACTTGTGGTTGATCTGCGCTTTCAGCCCAAGGCCGGTGCGGATCGCCTGCTTGACGCATTCCTCGTTGATGACCGGCAGCATGCCGGGCATCGCCGCATCGACCAGGCTGACATTGGCGTTGGGCGCCGCGCCGAAAGCGGTCGAGGCGCCGGAAAACAGCTTTGCTTCCGATGTAATCTGGGCATGGACCTCGAGGCCGATGATGATCTCCCAGTCGCCGGTGGCACCGGAAACAAGGCGCTTGGCGTCGGGCGTGCGGGTGTCGATGAGGGACATGGTGGCCTGCGTATTGGAACTGCGGATAATGCGTTTCGCACACTTTGGTGTGCAACTTCGCTAGTGCAAACCGCCAAAAGAGACAAGCGCCCAAAAAACACAAGCGCAAAGCCGCGGACTGGCCTTTTCAGCTGCGTTCGCCTATGGGAGGTCCATTCCAATGGAGAGTGGATGTCCACTTACGCTCAGTCCCGGTAAGGCCCTGACCTCCTGGCGAGGCAGGGCAGAAAACCTGAAACCCCGTGCCGCGAAGCTTCGCGGCGGCGGCATTTTTTGTTTTCCCGGAAAACTCTCACATGGATATTTCGCGCAGCGCATGACCCCGAAAATCGGTATCGATTTTCGGAAAGGATCATGCGCCAAATCATAAGTGCCACAGCGTCCTTTGCGCGTGCAAGAGGACGCGCGGCGCTGTGGAAACAGCGCATCCTGCACCTGCTCGCGCAGGGCGGACGCATTGAAATCGAAAAGAACGAGAAGAAACGGATCGCCTCCGTCAAATGCCTGACCCGCGACGGCTGGCATTATCCGGGCGTCGATCTCGAGCTGTTTCGAAAACTGAAGCGGAAGAAGGCTGTTTCTTCGTCTGACGGTGGACCCTACCGCATCACCCGGCGCGGGCTCGCACTCGTCCGCTCCGAACTCGACAACAGGTAACCACGGCTCCGCCGGTCGGTTCTCCGGCCGGCGGTTCGCCTCACCGCTCAGGCGGTGGCGATGTAGGCTCTGATCTCGTCGGCCTCGCGCTCGACATCCTCGATGCGGCGCTTGACCACGTCGCCAATGGACACGATGCCATCGAGCATGCCGTCCTTTTCCACCGGCAGATGGCGGAAGCGGCCTCGGGTCATGATCTCCATCACCTCGTTGACGGTGTGGTTTTCGTTGCAGATCTTCACTTTCGGCGTCATCGCCGAACGCACGGGGATATCGAGCGCGGCTCCACCTTCGCGGGCGACAACCCGGACGATATCGCGCTCTGACAGGATGCCGACGATCTTGCGATCGCCATTGGTGATGACCAGCGCCCCGATCTTGTGCTCTGCCAGGATACGGATGGCTTCGCTAAGCTTTTCGTTCGGCCCGAGCGTCAACACGTCATGGCCTTTTCTCTCGAGAATTGCCTTAACCGTCATGGCGTCCTCCTCTGCTTTGCCTGCCGGTTCCTGCCCTGACCGGCCTTCACGTAAGAGTGAACATCGTGCGCCGTGATCGGTTGCATTTCAAGTGTGGTGGTCGGCCGTCTCCCATTCGGGCGCCTGCCATCGCCTGTCGAACCAGCGCAGGCCGAAGAAGCCGGCGACAAAGCCGCCAATATGGGCCTCCCAGGCGATCTGGCCGTCTACCCCCGGGGCAAAACCGAGCAGGCCGGTGGCGAGATTGATGACCATCCACATGGCAAGGAAAATCACGACACCGCGCAAGCGCAACACGAATGCGATCGGCAGCACCGGGCCGGCGAAGGCGGCCTTGCCGGCCGAACGATCGGTGCGGAAGCCAAAACGCGCCGCAGCCCCCATCATGCCTGATATCGCACCGGAAGCCCCGACCAGCGGCGCCTCACCGTAAGGATGCAGTGCCCAGAAAAGCGCGACCGAAGCCAGCCCGGTTGCGGCAAAGAACAGCGCGAACCACAGCGTTCCCAGACGGTTTGCCAATGGTGAGCCAAACGCGGCGAGCCACACCATGTTGATGGCGATATGGGCAAAGCCGCCATGCATGAACGCGTAGGTGAAGGGCCGCGAAAACAGGAACCAGTCGAAGCCGTATTGCCCGGTGTAGAGAACGGGGATGAAGGCCCCGTCATACAGCAATGTCATCTGCTGGGATTCGCTCAACACATATTGCTGCAACAGATAGACGACGACGCAGATGCCGATCACCGCCAGCACGACGGGCGGCAGGTTGAACACCGGCTCGCGCCGCGGCTCGGGCGCGCCCTCGACCGGGTCGGCTTCCGAGGGAATTACCGGTTCACTCATTTGAAATTGCACTCACTGCGGGATTCCAGGTTCGAGCATCTAGATTAACGCGGACCGAACAGCAAACCGCGAATCATCTGGCGCGAATCAAAAAAGAAGCCGTTCAAGGTTTCCCTTGAACGGCCGGTCGAGCCCCCTGCTCCCCTAAAACTCTGACTGAAGTGCTGCCGATCGTCGCGAAACGACCGCTTCTGGAGTGGTTTTTGTGTGCCACGGGGCTGGCTCAGACGCAACGTAAACCACTTGTTAACCTTAACGACCCCGACCCGTGAACAAGTGTTAACGACGCTGGCACGCTTCCTGCTCCGCAACGCATGTAGGTCCTCGGAGGGCGCCCTTCTGTTCACCGATGGGACATCAGACGACAGATTGCGCGGAGCAGCATAGCATGAACCAGAATGGATCGATCACGCTGTTCCAATATTGGAACCGCCTGCGTGATGGACGCCCCGCCCCGAAGCGTTCGGAGGTCGAACCGGCCGACATCAAGTCGCTGCTGGCCGACACCTTTATCCTGGAACGTGACACGCGCGGACAGGCCGTATTCCGGCTGGCCGGCACGAGGCTTTGCGCCTGCTACGGCCGCGAGCTCAAGGGGTTTTCCTTTCCATCGCTGTGGCGCGAGAAGGACCAGCGGCTCGTCTCGCGCCTGATCCATGGCGTGTTCGAGCAGAAATCGGTCGTGCTCATCAGCTATGAGGGCTTCAGCCGCAACGGGCGCTCCAATAAGTTCGAACTGCTTGCCCTGCCGCTGGACGGCGGCGTCGAAAATCCGCGCTGCCTGGGCGTCATCAGCGCCGTGGAGAAACCCTTCTGGCTGGGTGCCGATCCGATCACCGATGCGTTGATCGATTCAATCCGCGTCATAGATCCGGAGAAGGAGCTTCTGAACAATCGCCCGGCGATCGATGTTCCCTCGCTTGTTCCCGATGAACTTGGGGCACCCGAGACGATCTCGGCGCTCGGCCGGGTGCGTCGCATCCGTCATCTCGTCGTCTTCGATGGCGGGCGCGAGGAATAGTCCGCTGTTTTTTGAGACCTGATGCACGTCGCCCAAAACTGCGCGGCGGTTTTGGCACCACGGCCTGCAAAAAGGAAAACGCTGGAGCGCCCGCTTTTCCCCTTTGTTAACCCGCTTTGTTGTACTTCTGTGATGAAGTTCCTCGCATCGGCGCGCGGGATGCCAAACGGGGTGTAGGCAGTCATGAGGTCAGCGGCGGTCGACTATGCGCCGTCCCAAGCTGAAAGGCGAAACTTTCAGCGCGTCCGGGTTAAAATTTACGGACGCTTCATGCTGGAAGACCGCACCGAACATCCCTGCCAGGTCGTCGACATGTCACCGGGCAATGTCGCGTTTCGCACCGACCGCATCGGCATGCCCGGCGAAAAAATCATCGCCTACATCGATCATATCGGCCGCATCGAAGGCGTCGTCACACGCACCCTGCAGGACGGTTTCGCAATGACCGTCATTGCGTCGGATCGCAAGAAGGACAAGCTGGCCGCGCAATTGACCTGGCTGGCCAACAAGCATGAACTCGACCTGCCGGAAGATCGCCGCCACGAGCGCGTCGCACCGCGCAATCCGACAAGCGTGCTGCAGCTCCCCGACGGCCGCCAGTACCAGTGCCGCATCATCGACCTTTCGCTCTCCGGCGCCGCTGTCGAAATCGACGTCAAACCGGCGATCGGCATCCAGGTCATGCTTGGCACCATGCGCGGGCAGGTCGTGCGTCATTTCGAGGACGGCGTCGCCATCGAATTCGCTGTGATCCAGCGTCCCGAAACGCTTGATTCCGAATTCAACACGCCACGCGCCTGAGCAGGCCCGACAGCAACATTCCAGGAACCGGCCCTTGCGGCCGGTTTTTTGTTTTCGACGCCATGGCATGCTTCGGCCGCTGTTGGAGGGGCCTGGAAGCCCTCCGCCCCCGTCGTGAGGGGCCCCAATATCCAAACGAATTAATACTCAAATGATTCAAATTTTACGTTTATTCTATTGGACTTTTACTCAATATCTACTTCGCGCTTTTGCGTCAAATAAATCCACATGTGGCAATGTCTCCTTCGAACGGGGAGACTACAACAATGAAGAAAACGAGGGGCAAGCTGTTGCTGGCGGCAATGGCGATGCAGCTTTCCGCTTGGGGATCAGCATATGCCGCGGGACCGGCCTATATGCACACCGGCGGACGCACCACCCAGCCTGTTGGTCACTATGAGTTCTGCCAGCGCATTCCCGGCGAATGCAGCGAACGGACCCGCAGGGGTGCGCCGGTCGAACTGACCCGCAAGCTGTGGGCGACGATCGTCAACATCAACAATTCGGTCAACACCCGCATCAAGCCGCGCACCGACATGGAAAACTACGGTGTCGAGGAATATTGGGCCTATCCGGCCAATGGCTATGGCGATTGCGAGGATTACGCGCTGGCAAAGCGCCGCGAGTTGATGGATGTGGGCGTCCCCGCCGGCAATCTGCTGATGACGGTGGCGCGCCAGCCGAATGGCGACGGCCACGCGGTGCTGACCGTGCGCACCAGCCTCGGAGAATTCATCCTCGACAATCTTGAGACCAAGGTCCTGTCCTGGACGGACACCGACTACACCTATCTCAAGCGCCAGTCGGACCAGAATTCCGGCGTTTGGGTGAAGATCAATGACGGCCGCTCCGACGCGGTCGCCAGCGTCCGCTAAAACAGAGCTCAAGCGCGCCGCGTGAATGCGAGGCGCTTCAGGACAAACCCGGTCGAGTCCCCGCCC
>NZ_RZRW01000200.1:0-9522 GCF_003998745.1 Mesorhizobium sp. M7A.F.Ca.US.014.04.1.1
GTGTCGGCACCGGTGCCTGGGCGAGCTGGCGGTCGCCGGTGAATTCGTGCAGCGGCCGGCCGGAAAGATGCTCGACCCGGTCCGCCATGGCGGCTTGCGAGCGCGGGCCGACATTCAACATATGACTGAAGTCGGCAAAGATCGCCGGCAGGGAACTTGGCGCCGCGATCAGCACCAGGCGTCCCGCCGCCAGCGGCGGGATGTTCTTGACCGAACCGGCGATGGCATTGGCGGCGACGGCGCCGCCGAAGGAATGGCCAACCGCCGCCGCGAACGGGCCGAACCATTCGCCGGCAACCCGCACCGCATCCACCGCATTGACCATGTTCAGGCGCCGGCCCTGCGACTGGCCGTGGCCAGGCAGGTCGAGCGAAACGACCCTGTAGCCGGCGGCGCGATAGCCTTCGATCAAGGCGCGCATATATTCGGTGCGCGAGCGCCAGCCATGGACGACGAGCACCGTGCCGACGGCCGCCCTGCCCGGCTCGGGCCGGAACTCGTGCACCATGACGCAGCCGGTCGCGGTCTTCAGCCGGTGATGACGCGCCTCGGTCATGAACCCCGTCGCACGCTCGACAGCGCGGCGCTCGCCATCGCTGAGCGCCTTGACATTCGGGGTGCGGCAGAACAATTCGAACGCCGCGCGTCCGCTGAGCCGCGGCGCGACACGCTCTGCCGCACCGAACACGCCCCGGATGACCTTCAGCCCGAATGATGCCATAGTGAGAATCCATCCATACGTTCAAGCATGAACATAATAGTTCAAAGATGAACAATAAACAAGAGCTGCCTTGGGACAACCCGCGTTTCCGCAACTGGGTCGCGGTGGCGCGCGCCTGCCATGTGCTTGAGCGCACGCTGGCGGTGAAACTTGCGCCGCTCGATTTGAAGCCGGCGCAGCTCGACGTGCTGATGAACCTCTATCGCCACCCCGGAATGTCGCAGCACGATCTTGCCCGCAAGCTGCTCGTCGGCCGCTCCAACATCACCATGCTGTTGCCGCAGCTGGAAGCGCGTGGCCTGCTGCGTCGCGAAGGCGACGAGAAGGACAAGCGCATCCTGCGGCTCGCGCTCACCGAGGCCGGCGAGGCGCTGCTGATGCAGGCGCTGAAAGTGCATATGGCGCTGATCGAGAAGGCGATGAGCCAGTCGACGCCGGAGCAATGCGACATGATCGGCGAGCAGATGCGCAAGATCTATGATGTGCTGAATGAGGCTTGAGCGCCCTTCAGCCCAACCTTACCACATCGTCTTCTTCGCCCGTTCCGGCCATTCCTTGTCGTAGGTTTCGCCGTCGATGTTCTTGCGGCTGGTGATTTCCAGGATCTGTCCGGGCGTCGGCAGCGACTTCGGCTCGACATGCCTTGCCGGGTTCCAGAGCTCGGAGCGGACGATGGCCCGGGCGCATTGGAAATAGACCGCATCGATGTCGACGACGGTCACCGATCGCGCCGCCTTGCCGTCCACCGTGAATGACGCGCACAGCGCTGTATCCGTTGTGATGTGGGCGCGGCCATTGACGCGCAGCGTCGTGCCGGAGCCCGGCACCAGGAACAGCAGGCCGACGCGTGGGTCGCGAATGATGTTTTTCAGCGAATCGGCGCGGTTGTTGCCGCGTCGGTCCGGCATCATCAGCGTTTTCGGATCATGGATGCGCACGAAGCCGGCGAGATCGCCGCGCGGCGAGCAATCAAGCCCCTCCGGCCCGCTGGTCGCCAGCGCGACAAAGGGCGAGGCTTCGATGAAGGCGGCATATTCGGGAATGATGTGGTCGAGTTCCTTGACCAGCGAGGCCTCGCCTGGAACGCCATAGAGTGCCTCGAGCTGCTCGACCGTGGTGATGACGGACATGTTTTCGCCTCCAAACCTTTGCCGGCGCTACCCCAGATCGATGACATCTTCACGACAGCGATGCCCTAGCGGTCCCGGCTAAGGCCCTTTTCCGCAAGCTCCGCGAGATAGGCTTCCCAGCGCGCATCCTTCTCGTGGCCGAGCGTATGCAGGTAATTCCAGGTGAAGATGCCGGTGTCGTGGAAATCGTCGAAGGTGATGCGCACGGCGTAGTTGCCGACCGGCTCGATCTTCAGGATCGCCACATTGCGCTTGCCGGGGACCGTCACCCGCTGATCCGGCGAATGGCCCTGCACTTCGGCCGATGGCGAGGCGACGCGCAGCAGTTCCGCCGGCAGTTCGAACGGATGGTGGTCGGGAAAGGTGACGGACAGAAGTTTGCGGTCCTTGGAAACCCTGAGTTCTTTCGGTGCGGTCATGCTGTTCGATCCCGTGTCATCCGCCCTTCCCTACGCCGCTTCGCCAAACGGGAAAAGGTCTGATGAGACCGACCGACATGCGATGTCGGCTGAGAGATGTTACCAAAGATCGAGAGGCGCTATCTTGAACAGCAGGCCGGATCGTATCACATAGCGGTATATAACGAAGCCGTTCACGGCCACGGGAAGCGCTTGAAGCATGGACATGATTGATCCTTTCGGCCGCACGATCAGCTATCTCCGCGTGTCGGTTACCGACCGCTGCGATTTCCGCTGCACCTATTGCATGGCCGAGGACATGGCCTTCCTGCCTAAGAAGGACCTGCTGTCGCTGGAAGAGCTCGACCGGCTGTGCACGGTTTTCATCGAAAAGGGCGTCAGGCGATTGCGGCTGACCGGCGGTGAGCCGCTGGTGCGCAAGAACATCATGCATCTGGTGCGCCAGCTGTCGCGGCATCTCGAAAGCGGCGCGCTGGAAGAACTGACGCTGACCACCAACGGCTCGCAGCTGTCGCGCTTTGCCGCCGAACTCGCCGATTGCGGCGTCAGGCGCATCAACGTCTCGCTCGATACGCTCGATGCCGACAAATTCCACAAGATCACCCGCTGGGGCCATCTCGACAAGGTCATGCAAGGCATCGATGCCGCGCAGGCGGCCGGGCTCAAGGTCAAGCTCAACGCAGTGGCGTTGAAGGATTTCAACGACGCCGAGCTGCCCGAGATGATGCGCTGGGCGCATGGCCGCGGCATGGACCTGACGGTCATCGAAACCATGCCAATGGGCGAGATCGATGCCGACCGCACCGACCAGTATTTGCCGCTGTCGCTGCTGCGCGCGTCGCTCGAACGCCAGTTCACGCTGACCGACATTCCCTTCAAGACCGGCGGCCCGGCGCGCTACGTCCAGGTCGCCGAGACCGGCGGACGGCTCGGCTTCATCACGCCGATGACGCATAATTTCTGTGAGAGCTGCAACCGCGTCCGGCTGACCTGCACCGGCACCCTCTATATGTGTCTCGGCCAGGAAGATGCCGCCGATCTGCGCGCGCCCTTGCGCGCCTCGGAAGGCAACGAGCTGGTCGCCGAAGCTATAGACGAAGCCATCGGCCGCAAGCCCAAGGGCCATGACTTCATCATCGACCGCCGCACCAGCCGCCCATCGGTGTCACGCCACATGAGCGTCACTGGCGGCTGATCTTTCCGTGAAATTCATGCAATATCGCTTCGGGATCATGACTTCGAGGCGAGCATGCGGCTGCACTCTTCATTCCTGGTCATTGCGACAATGGCAGCAACCAGTGCGGTCGCCGCGCCATTCACCTATGTGAACGATCGCTTCGGCACTGTCTGCACCTTTCCCGACGACGTCTTCACCGATCGCCAGCCGGAGCCCGACAATGGCGACGGACAGCAATGGCTGAGCGCCGATGGCGCCAGCCTGATCTGCTCGGGCATCCTCAACGTCGACGACGACACGCCGAAAGGCTTTGTCGCGGCGGAGAAGGCGAGCAAGAAGCCGGGCTACAAGGTCACCTACAGCAAGGCCGGAAAGGACTGGGCCGTGCTGTCGGGCCTGAGGGATGGAAAGATATTCTACGAGCGACGTCTGTTTGGGAAAGACGGTATCATCCGTACGGTCTGGGTCGACTACCCGCCGGCGCTGAAGTCGAAATACGATCCGCTGGTCGGCGCCATCGCCGGCAGTCTCAAGGGGCCATGACGGTTTCGGACCACACCCCAGAAAAAGTCTTGTTCGCGAACCGCAGCCGGATTTACGGCCAGTCTGTTCCAGCCTAGCCTTCCCCTGGAAGCTGCTCTTCGCTCGCAGGGGGATACACCATGCGCAAACTCGTTCTTTCTCTGGCACTGCTTGGCCTCGCGGCCGTGCCCGCGGCGGCGCAGTCGATCGGCGGCACCTATACGGTCGCCGGCACCAACTTCGACGGCTCGGCCTATGGCGGCGAAGCCACCATCACGCTGACCAGCGGGACGACCTGCGCGATCCATTGGGAAACTGGTGGCTCATCTTCCGACGGCATCTGCATGCGCAACGATGATGCCTTCTCCGCCGGCTATGTCATGGACAAGGACATTGGCCTCGTCGTCTACAAGGTGGCGGCGGACGGTTCGCTGCACGGTCTTTGGACGATCGCCGGCAAGGAAGGCAATGGCACCGAGGTGCTTACGCCGAAGAAGTAAGTTCGCCATCGCAGGCGATATTCCGGGCCACAAACAAGGCTGTGGCCCAGTCCTTTGCTGTTGCTGTTTCATGCCCGACTGTTACAGGCTTGCTGCCTAAAGCGCGTCGCGTTTGAACGGATTCAGGCCACGCGCTTCAGGTCTTTGTTTCTTATGCATGTCGTTTCCCCAAAACCGAGGTCACTTTTGGGCGATATGTATTAGCAGAACCGGTAGCCGTCTTGCCCCTGTCTCCAAATCTTCACGGCGCGTTGTTCATGATGGTGGCGATGGCCGGCTTCACCCTCAACGACGCCATAACCAAATACTCGTCGCAATCGATGAACATGGCGCAGGTCATGTTGATCCGTGGGGCTTTCGCTTCGCTTTTCGTCGGCCTGCTGGCCTGGCAGCGCGGCGCTCTCGCCCGCCCGGGCTCGATGCTGCAGCCTCTGGTCGCCTTGCGCGTGATCAGCGAGGCCGGCGCAACGGTGAGTTTCCTCGTCGCCCTCGCCCATCTGCCGATCGCCAATGTTTCGGCGGTGCTGCAGGCGCTGCCGCTGGCGGTGACGATGGGAGCGGCACTTGTCTTTGGCGAGACTGTCGGTTGGCGGCGTTGGCTGGCCATCGCCATCGGATTTGCCGGCGTGCTGATCATCGTGCGGCCGGGCTTCGAAGGGTTCAGCGTCTACTCGCTGTCGGCGCTGGCCAGCGTCGCCTGCTGCGCGGTGCGCGATCTCGCCACCAAGCGGATCCCCAAGGCCATTCCGACATTGCTGGTGTCGACCGCGACCGCGCTTGCCATGACAATCGTCGGCGCGGCGCTGTTGCCGGCAATGGGCGGCTGGACGCCGATGACGGGCAACAGCACGGCCCTGCTGGCCCTGGCTGCTGTGCTGGTGATTATCGGCTACCAGTTCATCATTATGGCGATGCGGGCGGGCGACATCTCCTTCATCGCGCCGTTCCGCTACACGGCCCTGATCTGGTCGATCCTGCTTGGCCTGTTCATCTTCGCGGACATTCCCGATCTGCCGATGATCGTCGGCGCCACCATCATCATCGGCTCCGGCCTCTATGCGCTCTACCGCGAGCGGGTCGTCGGCCGGCGCAAGATCGTCGCCGAAAGCACGGGGCCAAGCATGGTTCCGGACGGAATCTAGCCAGATCATTGAAGGTTCTTGTGATTTCCGACGGCTGGCGTACAGGCTTCGTGGCATGAAGCGAGACATTGCGGGGATTGTTCTGGCCGGTGGCCAGTCGAGGCGGATGGGCGGCGGCGACAAGAGCCTGTTGCCGCTTGGCGATGGCTGCCTGCTTGACCAGGTCGTGTCGCGCTTCGCCCCGCAAATAGAATCGATGGCGCTCAGCGCCAATGGCGACCCTGCACGATTCCTGCGCTTTGGACTGCCGGTGCTTGCCGACAGCGTGCCCGGCTTTGCCGGTCCGCTCGCCGGAATCCTGACCGGCCTCGAATGGGCCGCGGCCAACAGGCCTTGCAAGGCGATCGTCAGCGCTGCCGGTGACACGCCTTTCCTGCCGTTGGACCTTGTCGAGCGTCTGGCAGGGGCCGCCGATCAAAGCCCCGGTTCTATTGCCGTTGCCCGCTCGGCCGGCAAGCGGCATCCGACCTTCGCGCTGTGGCCGATCGGCTGCCGCGATGCCTTGCGGCACTTTCTGGTCGATCAGGATATCAGGCGGGTTTCGGCTTTCATCGACCGGCAGGGTTTTGTCGAGGTGGAGTTCCCGGTTCCGCCATCGGCGGGGATCGACCCTTTCTTCAACATCAACGAACCGGACGATCTTGTGTCTGCCGAGCGTCTGTTGCAGAGCATCAAGCCATGAACAGACGCGTCTTCGGCATCACCGGCTGGAAGAATTCCGGCAAGACGACTTTGACCGAGAGGTTGGTCAGCGAATTGGTCCGGCGCGGCTGGAAGGTGTCGACGGTGAAACATGCCCACCATGACTTCGACATCGACAAACCTGGCGCGGACAGCTTTCGCCACCGGCAGGCCGGCGCCACCGAAGTCGCGATCGTCTCCGGCGTTCGCTGGGCACTGATGCACGAGCTGCGCGGCGAGGATGAGCCGACATTGGAGACTGTCCTGTCGCGGCTTGCCCCTTGCGACCTCGTGCTGGTCGAGGGCTACAAGCGCGAAGCCCACAGCAAGATCGAAACCCGCCGGCTGGATGCGAAGGACCGCACGCCGCTTTCGGCGGAGGATCCCAACATCGTCGCTGTCGCCGCCGATTTTGCCATTGAAGGCGAGCTGCTGCCGGTATTCGATCTCGACGATGCAAAATCGATAGCCGACTTCATCGAGCGCACCACCGGGCTCGTTGCTTGAGCGCTGACGCAACGGCAGAATAGCCTTGCCCATTTTTATGGTTTTGCAGTTGCTTTTTTCTTGGAAAGAGTGGGAGTATCGCGCCAGCGGGCGGTCAAAAGCACCGCCCCACAGAGCCGTTCGGAACGACGGCCGGGACCATAAAGAGAGGACCATCATGCGTATTTCACTGCGTATCGCGCTTGCCGCTTCGGCCGCGCTGCTGACGCTCGGCGTCGCCCAGGCCCAGGAAAAGACCCTGAGGATCGGCACCGAAGGCGCCTACCCGCCCTTCAACAACCTTACCGCCGATGGCCAGCTCGTGGGCTTCGATATCGACATCGCCAAGGCGCTTTGTGATGAGATGAAGGTCAAGTGCACCTTCGTCGCCCAGGATTGGGACGGCATCATTCCAGCCCTCCAGGCCGGTAAATTCGACGCCATCGTCGCCTCGATGTCGATCACGCCGGAGCGCAAGGAGAAGGTCGACTTCTCGAACAAATACTACAACACGCCCTCGGCGATCGCCGTGCCGAAGGACAGCACGCTGAAAGGCGTGACCAAGGAAGATCTCGCCGGCAAGACCATCGGCGTCGCCACCACCACCACGCATTTCAACTATGCCTCGAAGACCTACACCGACAGCACCGTGAAGGGCTATCCGAGCAGCCCCGAGGAGCAGGCCGATCTTGCCAATGGTCGTCTCGACGCCATCGAGGACGATATCGTCGTGCTGCAGCAGTTTCTGGACTCGCCTGACGGCGCCTGCTGCAAGATCCTCGGCCAACCTTCGCCGCAGCCGGTCGAGATTTTCGGGCCTGGTGCCGGCATTGCCGTACGCAAGGGCGAAACCGACCTGGTCAACAAGCTCAATTCGGCCATCGCCGCCATTCGCGCCAATGGAAAATACAAGGAAATCAACGACAAGTATTTCAAGTTCGACGTCTACGGCGCCGAGTCCTGATAAGCCAGGTCAAGACGGCGGGGAATTTCCCCGCCGTCTTTCTATTCGTCTTGGGAATGCCGTGAGGATAAGACCGGTCGATGCCAGCCCAGAGCATATGGACACTTCTCAGTTGGGGACCTGAAGGCTGGCTTGACGATATTGCCTATGGCGCACTGATCACCATTGCGTTGGCGCTTGCCACGCTGCCCATCGGATTGACGATCGGCTTTTTCATTGCACTCGCCAAGCAGTCCGAAGAACCGTCGCTGCGCCTTGCCGCCAACATCTACACCACCGTCTTTCGCGGCCTGCCAGAACTGGTGACGCTCTTCCTGTTCTTTTTTGGCATGCCGATCCTGCTGCAGCATCTCGTCAGGTATTTCCGGCCTGACGTCACCATCGACGTCAACAGCTTTGTCGCCGGCATGATCGTGCTTGCACTGATCTTCTCCTCCTATGCCAGTGAGGTTTTCCTTTCCGCCTTCCGCGCCATTCCCAAAGGCCAGTATGAGGGCGGCTATGCCATCGGTCTTTCGAACTGGCTGACCATGCGCAAGGTGATCGTGCCGCAACTGCTGCGCATCGCGTTTCCTGGACTGGAGAACTGCTGGCTCAGCCTGCTCAAGGACACGTCGCTGGTGTCGGTCGTCGGCCTGGCCGAGACGCTGCGCAATGCCAGCATTGCGGCCCGCGTCACCAAGCACGCTTTCCTGTTCTTCGGCGTCGCCTCGCTGGTCTTTCTTGGCCTGGCCGTCCTGTCGTCCTTCGCCACCAATGCGATCCTGCGCTCGCTTGGCCGGCGGGAGGCGCAGCGATGAGCGCCACGGCCACCATGGTCGAACGTCCGCCGCCACGGGCGCGCGGCTGGCCGCGCAGGCGTATCGCCGGTTACGCGCTGGTGGGCCTATGGATTTTGTTCGGAATCGGCATCGTCAGCTATCTCTTCCTTGCCTGGAATCCTGATTTCTTTGCCAAATATGCGCCGGCTTATCTGAGCGGGCTTGGGGTCACGCTGGCGCTGGTTTCCATATCGATGGTACTCGGCGCGATCCTGTCGGTGCCCGTCGCTTACGGGCGCATGTCCAGCAACCGGATCCTGTCCGGCCTCGCCTATTGCTACGTCTATTTCTTCCGCGGCACGCCGCTGCTGGTCCAGACCTATCTGGTCTACTACGGATTGGGCTCGTTCCGCGTCGAACTCCAGTCGGTCGGCCTCTGGGATTTTTTCAAGGACGCGTTCAATTGCGGCGTCTTTGCCTTTGCGCTCAACACGGCCGCCTACCAGGCGGAGATTCTGCGCGGCGCCATAGAGAGCGTGCCAAGAGGGCAATGGGAAGGGGCGGCCTCGCTTGGCCTGCATAAGCTGCAGACGTTGCGCAAGATCATCCTGCCGCAAGCCTTGATCGTCGCCTTGCGGCCCTATGGCAACGAACTGATCCTGATGGTCAAGGCGTCCGCCATCGTCGCCATCATCACGGTCTACGATCTGATGGGCAATGCCAAGCTCGCCTTCGCCAACTCGTTCGACATCCAGGCCTATATCTGGGTCGCCCTCGTCTATCTGGTGATGGTCGAGATATTGCGGCATGGCGTCGAATGGATCGAGCGCCGGATCACCGTTCACCTGAAACGCTGACGATTTTCGATTCGGCTGCACCAGTCGATCAGGCTATACGCGTCTTGACGAATTGAGCGCAGAGCCTAGAGCTTTCGCAGCAAATTCCGTTTCCATTCTGAAGGGCAAGCTCATGGCATCTGTGGCATTTCTCGGTCTTGGCGTGATGGGCTATCCGATGGC
>NZ_RZRW01000020.1:0-18137 GCF_003998745.1 Mesorhizobium sp. M7A.F.Ca.US.014.04.1.1
GTCACCATTCAGCCCGTCTACGCCCAAACTATCGGACCGCAGCTTCCCCAGGTGACGCCACCGCAGGGCGAAGCGCAGCCGGAGCTGGCGCCGCCCGATCCAGGCTCTGCCGGTTTGAATTTCACCGGCGTCGCCATTGTCGCCGTCGAGGATTTGCCGGACGAAATCAAGGCGCAGGCCGATGCCGTGATTAACCAGACCAGCGCCGAAGATTTGCTTCGCCTGCAAAGCTCCGTCGATGCCTCACCTCAGGCGACGTCGGCTTTGAGAGCGAATGGGCTCAATTCCTCGCAGGTTGTCGCTGCAAACATAGATGGCGATGGCACGCTGACGCTGATCATTCAGACGACGACTTGAGGCATCGAACCATACGCATCACTGAATCGACGAAATGCAGTCGCGGAGAGCAGCAATGGTCGAAGCCGCCGTTCGCAACTTCACCATCAATTTCGGGCCACAGCATCCCTCCGCCCATGGTGTTCTTCGGTTGGTGCTCGAACTGGACGGCGAGATCGTCGAGCGTGCCGATCCGCATATTGGCTTGCTCCATCGAGGCACCGAAAAACTCATAGAGCACAAGAACTATTTGCAAGCGCTGCCCTATTTCGATCGGCTCGACTATGTCGCGCCGATGAACCAGGAGCATGCGTTCTGCCTCGCCGCCGAAAAACTGCTCGACATAACAGTTCCAAAGCGTGGGCAGCTTGTCCGTGTTCTTTTTTGCGAAATTGGCCGGCTTCTGTCGCATCTCCTCAATGTCACGACCCAGGCCATGGATATCGGCGCCCTGACGCCGCCGCTTTGGGGATTTGCGGAGCGCGAGAAGCTGATGGTCTTTTACGAGCGCGCCTCCGGCGCTCGCATGCATGCGAATTACTTCAGAATCGGCGGCGTGCACCAGGATTTGCCTGCGAAGCTTCTCGACGACATCTGGGCTTTCTGCGATCCGTTCCTCAAAGTCTGTGACAACCTCGACGATCTGCTCACCGGCAGCCGCATCTTCAAGCAGCGCAATGTCGATGTTGGTGTGATCGGGCTGGATGATGCCTGGCGCTGGGGATTTTCCGGCGTGATGGTACGCGGATCGGGCGCGGCATGGGATTTGCGCAAGGCACAGCCATACGAATGTTACCCTGACATGGATTTCGACATCCCCGTCGGCAAGAACGGAGACTGCTATGACCGTTATCTCGTCCGTATGGAGGAGATGCGCCAGTCGGTGCGGATCATGAAGCAATGCCTGGAAAAACTGCGGTCATCCGAAGGCCAGGGGCCGGTCGCGATTCCGAACCAGAAGATCACGCCGCCGCGGCGCGCCACGATGAAACGCTCTATGGAAGCGACCATCCAGCATTTCAAACTTTATACCGAGGGGCATCGCGTGCCGGCGGGAGAAGTCTACGCCGCGGTTGAAGCGCCAAAGGGAGAATTCGGCGTTTATCTGGTTTCTGACGGGGGCAACGTCCCTTACCGGTGCAAAATACGTGCGCCATCTTTCGCCCATCTGCAGGCGATGGATTTCCTGTCTCGAGGGCACATGATCGCCGACGTTGCCGCGATCATCGGGTCGCTCGACATCGTGTTTGGCGAGATAGATCGTTAGTCCTCGGCAGGTTGCGCGCTTGCCCCGCGATGCAGAAATTCCCTCTCATGCGTGGACGGGAGGCTCTTCATTCTCGTCGGGGTTGGGCAGCGGAGTCTCGTCCGGAAGCGTTTCCGGTTCGGGTTCCTCGATCGGCTCCGGCTTCCATGTTGGAGGCGGCACGGGCATATCGCGATTTGGGTCTGGCTGTCTTGGCTGTGGCATCTAACTATCTCCGTTCAGTCGGAACAACTCGTCCGCCGTGGCATGGTTCCTGGCAGAATACAGCCATCGAGATCGTTGCGCCCTCAAGGCAGGCGCACGTTGGTCCGCCCACGGATGCCGGCGCAAAAGTTGCAGATCGTTCGGAACCGGTCGGATTTTCGAGCCGTTGTCGTCGAAATCGACCAAGGAGAAGCGTGATGAAGGACAAGTCAGGAGATATCGACCATACATTGCCGCAGGTCGCCATCGACGATCAGCAGGTGCGACAGCTGGCCGCCACGACCGATTTGCCGTCAAGGCAGGCACGCGAACTGGTGCGCCGTCACGGCAACGATCCGCGGAAGCTGGAAGAGTTGGCGAGGTCGATCAACGCCACCAACTGAGTCCAGGCCAATGGGCATCGACGGCGCAAGCCGTTGGCATCAGATTTCCAGCAAGGCGTAGGGGCGGCCGCCAGGTTTGGCCACATGCATGGCGACGTTGTAGACCTTGGCTCCGCCAGGCGTTTGGCCTTCGTAAGAACCGCGATGTGCATGACCGTGCACGACAGCACTGACCTGGAATCGATCGATCGTTTCGGCCAGACGTGAAGAGCCCAGAAACGGAAATATTTCCAGCGGTTCTCCCGCGACGGTGTCGGCAATCGGCGCGTAGTGAAGGATCACCAGCGTGCGCTTGGCCCGCACCTGGCGCATCGCATTTTCAAGTCGCATTGCCTCGTTCACGCTTTCCGCGACCATCGTCTTGATCGCCGGTTCCCCGAATGAGCCGAGCATGCGTGACCCGAAGCCGCCTATGAATCCCTTCACGCCGACAAAACCGACCTCCTCGATTTCGACTGTCTGCCCGTCGAGGAGGTGAACATGCGCCTGCCGCAGGATCTTCGTGACGTCTTCCACCGCACCGGACTCGTAGTCATGATTGCCGAGGACTGCCACAACCGGGATCGAGCAGTTGCGCAGATCCTCGGCCAGCATCTCCGCTTCACGAGGCTTGCCGAGATTGGTCAGATCTCCCGTGAGAACGAGAATGTCCGCTTCGCTCGATATCTCGCCGAAGAGGTCTCGATACGAGTTTTGTGCATCTTCCCGCACATGGAGATCCCCGACCGCGGCAACTTTGAGCGCGCGTGCGCCGTCCTTGGGCGCGCTGCTCTTGACGGGATCAGCCATCACGGAATTCTCCCACACCACCGACGCCGGCGAAGCCCCATTCCTTGACGTCGATCTCGTAGTCGGTTTGCGAAAGCAGCCGCCCACGGCAGATCTTCATCCTTGGAGACGGCAATTGCCGTTGCTTGGCGAGGCGGTCGAGCAATTCATCGAGCAACCAGGCCGGGATATGATCCCGCTCGCTCGGATAGATCCATCTGAAATTGATAAGCTGCATCAACAGAACCTCCCAATGAACCTCCAGATAAGAAAGCAGCCGGTGCCAATCGATCTGATCGCCCGCCTTGAGAATCGTATGAGCGATATCGGCGCCGTCGTGTCGCCCTCTGTCCTGGATAAAGCATTTGGACCAGATGAGTTCGGTCGGGCCGATGATCCGCACCCTGCTGCCCAACAGCTCGGTTTGGCGGGCGTGTTCCAGCCACAGGTCGCCAACAGGCACCGTGCCGTTGGCCGAGCCGAAGATGACGTCGAAGAAATGCGTGCCCTTGAACACCTTGCCGAGCCACCGGTCGTCCTCGATTTCGACGGCATATCCAAGCTGCTTGAAATGGGCGAGGATCCGCGCGTAGTCGCCTGCCTTGCAGAAGATATCGAGGTCCTTGGTCTGGCGGGTGACACCCGTATAGGCGCTTACCGCGTAGGTCCCGGCGACCAGAAAGGGAATGTCGGTGGCGGCAAGCTCGCGGATTGCTTCGGTATAAAATACCTCCGCCTCGGCATTTTTGAGCGTCGGCGCCGCCTTTGCGTCAATCATGGGAAGCGAGACCAGAACGTTTTCAGGCAATGGGCCATTGGTCATGAAACGATGACTCCGAATCCGGCAACCGGCAGTCGCCCGCTGTGGTAACAACGTGAACCCCGCCTGGTTCCGCTACCGGGCGGCCAGCCAAAGGTTCATTCTCGTCACGTACTGGAAATTTCGGGATCGCGCCTGCCGATCCAAGCCCGGCCCAACGTCATCGCCGGCGCGCAAGTCTCTATGTCGCCTCGGAATCGGCCCATGCCGCCGCCAATGTCCCATTGGCCCAAATTTGAAACACCCCGTGGGTGCTCGATCTCGATCGTTTTAGAGTTTATTGGGCTTACCCAATCGGGTACAAAGCTGAAGCCGAGGCGCTTGATCTAACCGCACCCCGATCGGCGTGCGCCAAGCCATCATCAGGACCATCAAGGCATGACCCCCTCGCCTCCCTTTCTCGGCTTTCCCGACCGTCTTGCAGATAGCCGCGTGCCTCGTGCGGTGATCTTCGGGGCCGGTCACGGCAGCACCTATCCCGGCAAGGACAGCAGCGGCTATGCCTTGGCCGCCAACGCCATCCGTGCTGCCAGCCAGGACGATGCCGCGTTCGTCGAGCACTGGGATTTCGATCTTGGCGGCCCGCTGTTCGACGGCAAGCCGGACTCTTGCGTCGACGCCGGCGATATCTTGACCACCATGCATGACAATGCCGGCAACCGGGCCAGGATCGAGGCAAAAACGCGCGAGATCCTGACGTTGCCGGCTGTGCCGATCCTGATCGGCGGCGACTGTTCCATGACCATTCCCTTCCTCGCCGGCTTTGCAGAGCACGGGCCGGTCTGGGTCCTGCAGGTCGACGCCCATATAGACTGGCGCGACGAGGTTCATGGCGAACGCCACGGCTATTCGAGCCCGATGCGCAGGGCAAGCGAGATGCCGCATGTCGCCGGCATGGTGCAGGTCGGTCTGCGCAGCGTCGGCAGCGCGCGCATCGCCGAAATCGAAGCAGCCCGGCGCTATGGCAGCCGCTTCGTGACCGCCCGCGAGGTTCATGCCCAGGGCGTCGAAGCCGCGCTCCGGCATATTCCGGAAGCCGCGCGGGTCGTCGTCACCCTCGACTGCGACAGCCTTGATCCAAGCATCATGCCGGGCGTGGCGGCGCGTACACCCGGCGGCCTCACCTACACGCAGGTAATCGACCTGATCGCCGGCCTCGGCAAACGGGCCAGGATCGCAGGATTCGACCTTGTCGAGTTCTATCCTCCGGCCGATATTGACGGCCTGTCAGCGCTGACCGCCGCGCGCCTTCTTGTCAATGTGGTCGGCACCGTCGTCCGGCAGGTTTGATGTCAAAATCCCGCTCTTCGCCGCAGAGCGGCCCAAAGGCGCGTGAGCGAGCTTGCGGTTGAAATGCCCTTTTTGACACCTGGGTATTCGATCCTGCCTCGTCCGACCGGCTCGTCGCTCCAGACCAGGTTGAAAGCAATGCCCTTGAGCCCAAGCTCCCCGATCCGGCGTACGATCGTCTCCTGCAGATAAATATCGGATGTTCGCACCCCGTCGGCACGCTCGGGCAGCTTGAATATCTCGGTACCGCCGATTGCGTCCGCTCGAAGGACGAGGCTTTCGATCACCATGACGCCGCCATCGTCAAAGCGAACGATCTTTGAACGTTCCTCGTCCAGTGCATCGATCACGGTGGTGACATTGAAGAGCGATATTGGCTCGTCAGCAGGAAGCGGCAGGAATTCACCGTATGGTTGGAGGGTTGGCCGAAGCAACTTCGACGCCCTCGCTCGCAGGATGAGCACATGCTCGCCAAGCCATGGAAAATCTGAATATTGCCGGAGCGTACCGTCGTCGTGTTCGCGCAGGATCTCCATCCTGGGCGGATGCCATTGTGTCTGCTTCCGGCCGCAGAGCGTCGAAAACAGCTGGTAGTCGTCCGCCTGCCGAGGAAGGACCCATTCCTGTCCTTCGATCACGCTCAGGACATAGATATTCATCCGGTCCCCCGCACATCATCGCCTTGGTAGGCTCGGCCTGCTGCGCTGCTCTTCGCGCGCGTTCTCACCGCTGATCCGCGACGGCCATTTGCGGCACCGGCGGCAATTCGGGTGCATCCATCCCTTTGAAAGGGTCACGCCAGGCGTCGATGTCTTCAAGTCGACGGTACCAGCGGCTGACAGAGGGATAATCGTCGAGCGGCAGTCTGGCGGCGTCGTTGAACGGTAGGAAGGTCGCCATTCGAAAATCGGCATAGGAAACCGAATTGCCGACCAGCCACTGCCGCTCGGCAAGCACGGCGTCGAGTATTGCCGCAGCCGTATGGAATTGGTTCAGGCCCTCCTCCACCCGCTTCTGATCGATCGGGCCGATGCCGTACCGCTGTTTCGTCCCACGTTCGAAATGCACCGTGTCGCAAGCGAGTGCGAAGTGCTCCTTGCCCCAGCTGAGCCACCGGATCATCTCAGGTTCGTCATCGCCGGTGCGCCAGAAATCCGAATGCGCGTGGCGCGACAGCCTGCAGGCTATGGCGTCTGCCTCCCAGAGGCTCTTTCCCTCATCATCCACAAGGATGGGCAGTGAGAGGTTGGGATTTAACCGGCGAAATTTCTCCATTTGCCCGGCAGCGAATGGCGAGGCGAATTCGAAGTCCAGTTTCGTTTCGAGATAGCGTGCGATCGCGACCGCCAATCGAGGATTGGGATTGCGGCTGAAGTACAGCTTCATTGGGCACCGACGATCTGGGCGACCACGCAATAGTCGATCATGAGCAGCCTCTATGCAGCTTCGAAGTCAGCCCAAGCGCCCATGTATCCCAATGGATTGGGCTCGCCTTTCATCATCGTTTTTCGCCAAGCTTCCTGCTCGGCATTCATCAGAGCCAATTCCCAAACACAGGCAATAACAGGTCTCTTAACCGTGTCCATCGGTTCGGTTGCGGAATACAGCTTCCGATAGATGTGCTGACAAAGCACCGAACCCTGTATCCACCAGTGAGCTAAGATGGACACACCGAGCTCACCAGGATGAATGATCACAAAGCCCATGCCATTCTCGTCACCCTCGTCCGCCACACGCGGCAGAACCTCCTGTCGCACGAATGACTGCGCCAGAGTCGCCATGGGTTCGTCGATCTTTCTGTTGTCTGCGACGAGACCATAGACTTTGAGCTTGAGACCACCAATGTCCCATTGGCCCAAATTTGAAACACCACGTGGATGGTAGATCTCGATCGTTTCAGAATTCACTGAGCGCACTCCAATTGGCTATTGGCAGCAGACGTACCTGATAGCTCATCACGCGACTTGCACCCGGCGCGATCAGCATCAGGCCTGGTTTGTCGACAAAATCACCATCGAAATCCACCGGGCTTGCAAGGCCGTGCCAGGGTTCGATGCACAGGAACGGCGCGCCGCCCGGCTTTGACCAGACGCCCAACTCCCGAACCCCTTGCCAGGACATCTCGATCGCCGGGCCACGCTCGGCGGCATAACGCACGCTGGAGCTGGCGGGCTGGTCCATGATCACCGCGTCCTCGTCGAACAACCGCTCGGAGAGCGGGAGTATGTTGCCTTCGACAGGCGTCGGCTGCGGCGTTTTCAGCAGCAGTCCGTCCTTAAGGCGGCGGATCGGCGCCGGTTCATCGTGGGCAAAGATCAGCCGGTAATCCGTCTTGGCCAGATCCGGCTGCAAGGGCCAATTGAATGCCGGGTGCGCCCCGATCGATGCCGGCAGCGGCTCATCGCCGGTGTTGGTGATGTCGAAAGTCACATCAAGCTGCTGGCGGACCAGCGTGTAGGTCACTTCAAGCCGAAAGGCGAACGGATAGCGCGCCCGGGTGTCGGCGTCGTCGGCAAGCACCAGCGTGCAGGATCGCGGTCCCTTCCGCGCCCAGGCAAACGGCTTGTCGCGCGCGAACCCGTGCTGCGTCATTGGATAGGTCCGGCCGCGATGGCGCAGATGATCGCCCGCCAGCCGCCCTACGATCGGGAACAGCACCGGCGAGTGACGCCGCCATTCCGGCCCCGCCTGCCACAGGAATTCGAATCCGCGCACATCTTGCAGCGAAATCAGTTCGGCGCCCTGCGCAACGATGGTCGCCGAGATACCGTCGCCATGAAGCGTTTGGCTGTCCTGTGCCACATTTCCTCGCGGGTCGTTGTTGAAGGCCGGCGCGGTGGGCAGACTAGCAAAAGCGCTTCGGGACTCAAGGTGCAGCCTGGTTCTGCAGGAACGAATTGTGGCCGGAGGATCTCCCTCCGGCCACCTCTCCGCATCAAGAGCAATAACCCTCGCTCTTGCCCACAGCGGATAGTCGTTATTCGCGTTCGCCGGTGAAATTCAGCAGCAGCTGGAAGATGTTGATGAAGTTCAGATAGAGCGAGAAGGCGCCGAAGACGGCAAGTTTCTGGCGCGATTCCGCGTCGAAATTCTCGGCATACTGTTCCTTGATCGTCTGCGTGTCCCAGGCGGTCAGGCCGATGAACACGGCGATGCCGATCACCGAGATGGCGAACTGCAGCGCGGTCGAGCCGAGGAAGATGTTGACGATGCTGGCGATCACCACGCCGATCAGGCCCATGATCAGGAACGACGAGAACTGGGTCAGGTCGCGCTTTGTCGTGTAGCCGTACAGGCTGGTGGCGCCGAACATGGTGGCTGCGATGAAGAAGGTGCGCGCGATGCTGGTTCCGGTGAACACCAGAAACACGGAGGCGAGCGAGAGGCCCATGACCGCGCAGAAGGCCCAGAACATCGCCTGGGCATTCGCCGCGGACATGGTCTGCATCTTGAACGAGAACAGCATGACGAAGGCGAGCGGTGCCAGCATCACCACCCATTTCAGCGGGCTGGAGAAGATCGGCACGTAGAGCGCCGGCGTCGATGAGATCATGAAGGCGACGAGGCCGGTGACCACCAGGCCGACACCCATGTAGTTGTAGACGCGCAGCATATGCTGGCGCAGGCCCTCGTCGAAGACGGCTCCGGTTTGGGCGCCGGCGGCGACGCGATATCCCAGATTGGGGGTGTTCATTTGCGTTCTCCTTTGTGGATCGATCAGTAGAGCGTCTTGGCGAGCGTCTCTGCGGCGCGGTCGAGGTCGTGGACCTCGCTTCGTCCGACCACCGCATAAGCCACATCGCCGATCTGGAAATAGGCCGATGAGATGTCGCCCGAGGGCGCGATCGTCGGCTTGACGACGTCGAAGGTTCCAGGCCGGATCGCAAACAGCGACACCAGCCCCATGTCTTTCGTCTCGACCGCCATCTCGACGCTCGGACCAAAGCGGGACGGATAGATCTGCACGTCGCGGACCTTCCAATCCTTGGGCAGCGACGGCATGACGATGGCGGTCGCGGCGCGAATCTCGCCGGCGTTGTAGTTGGGCGCCTCGGGCTGCGACGGCATGCTCTCGCGCACCAGCGTGGTCCTGTGGGCCCGCACTGCGTCGTCGACATAGGCGGGCGGCTGCGGCGAGGCGACGACCTTGGTCACCGACATCGGCCCGATGATACCGTTCGCCAGCCACCCGGCGGCGACGAAGACAGCAACCACCGCGGCGCGCTGCAGCACACCGAAGATGCGGCCGCGGGCAAGCCCCCTCTCCAGCCGCCGCGCGGCATCGGCGGTCGCGGGCCGTGCCATACCTTTGGAGCCGGCAAGCGCCACGCGCAGTTCATCGCGGGTCCTGAGATCCGACATCACGCGCGCCGCCGCCTCCGGGCGAGCGGACAAGAATGCCTCCACCTCGATGCGGCGGGTGACGTCGATCTGGTCGTCGACATAGGCGTCGAGGTCGATATCCGTCACGGGATCGACAGTTGCGGTCATGAAGGGCCTCCAACGATCCTGAGGTGGTTTTTTGCCTTCGCCGGCTCCTCCATCTCGCGCAGCGCGGCGCGCGCCCTGCCGATGCGCGACATCAGCGTGCCGAGCGGCACGCCGCTGGCATCGGCGGCCTGCTGATAGGAGAGGCCTTCGATAGCGACGAGGTGCAGCGCTGAACGCTGTTCTTCCGGCAGGCTGAAAAAAGCCTGGCGCACCTGCGCCAGGCGCACCGAATGTTCCTGTGGTGCCGGCGTGCTGCCGTCGGCCAGGTATCCAGCCTGTTCGACGCGCGACGCCTCGGACTTGCGGGCCCGCATCCTGTCGATGAAGGTGTTGTGGACGATCGACAGCAGCCACGCGCGCAGGTTTCCGCCGGAGCGGAAGGTGCTGCGCCGCTCATAAGCGCGCACCAGCGCGTCATGGACAAGGTCCTCGGCGTCGGTGCTGTCGCGCGTCAGCGAGCGCGCATAGCGGCGCAGCGAACCGAGCTGTCCTATGATGTCAAAGCGTGGCATCGGCGGTTTCATGTCCTGTTTACGGAACATGTGGGGATTTTAATCCCTGCCCTGCCAATTTTTTCCTTTGGAGGACATCGTTCGAATGCAACGATTGATGCCGGCATCAATCTTATCATCGGCATCGCCACGATGTGCCATGCCCGGTGGATCGTGCCTACTTCACACGCCTCTTCTCCAGCTTCCGCGCCAGCGTCCGGCGGTGCATGCCCAGCCGTCGTGCCGTCTCGGAAATGTTGAAGTCGGCCTCCACCAGCGTCTCGTGGATGCGCTCCCATTCGAGGTTCTTTATCGAGGTTGGCCGCTCGGCGAGCGGCACCGAAGCATTGCCCTCGACCTGGCCGAAAGCCGCTTCTATGTCGTCTGTATTGGCGGGCTTGGCGAGATACTGGCAGGCGCCGAGCTTGATCGCCTCGACAGCGGTGGCGATGCTGGCAAAGCCGGTCAACACGACGATCCGCATTTCAGGATCGTGTTCGTGCAGCGCCCTGACGCACTCAAGGCCCGAGCCGCTGGCAAGCTTGAGATCGACGACGGCATATTGGAAGGCAACGGTGCCGATCAGCGCCTGCACGCCGTCGACGCTCCGGCAGCTATGCGTTTCGTAATCACGCCGTTCGAAAGACCGGCGCAGTGCGTTGGCAAAGGCGATGTCGTCCTCGACGATCAGCAGCGTGCGTTCAGTCGGCATTGTGCCCTCGCGGAGACAGAGCAGCCAGCGGCAGATGCAACGTAACCGAAGCTCCCCCCTCGGTTCTGTTTCTTACAGTGACGCTACCCCCCAGCTTGCGGATGACATTGACGACCAGAAACAGGCCGAGCCCGCTACCTGGCCGGTTCTTGGTCGACGTGTAGGGCTTGCCGAATTCAGCAAGCATGGCTTCTTCAAATCCCGGTCCCGCGTCGACAACTTCGATGATGAGATCGTCCGCGTGGCGGCTGACGATCAAACCGACCCATAGAGGCGACGCTTCAAGTGCGTTGTCCAGTACATTGAACATCACCTGTTTGAGCGCGGGATCGGAGACGATCTCCTGGTTGGCGCCGAAACGCCTGGTGTATTCGAAACCTTGCGGCAGCCGTGTCGACTTCCATTCGGCCACCAGCTCCGCCAGAAAGGCATCGACGGAGGTGCGAACCGTGCCTTCGCCGCGCAATTCGCCCGACGACATCAGGATTCCCGAAACGATCTTCTTGCAACGGTCCAACTGGCCCTGCATCTCCCGGATTTCCTGCGCCAGATCCGGATCGGCCTCGAGAACCGGCATGCGCTGCCAGTCGTTGAGGATGACGGAAAGCGTAGCCAGCGGCGTGCCGAGCTCATGCGCGGCGCCAGAGGCGAGCAGGCCCATCCTGACGATGTGAGCCTCCTCCGCCGATTGCTGGCGCAAATCCGCAAGATGAGCGTCGCGGGTGCGAATGTTGTTCTGGACCCTGGTGATGAACAGCACCAGAAGCGTTGCCGCCAGGACGAAACAGATGAACATGCCCTGAATGTGCAGGCTGAACAGCCCGGCACCGTGTGCGGCGGGCAGGCTGATCTCACGGTAGAAGGTGGTCAGCGCGATGAAGCACGTGCTTGCAATGAGGACAAGCGCCCAGACCGACCATGTCTCCAGCAGTACCGCGCCCAGGATGACCTGGAGCAGGTAAAGCGAAATGAAGGGATTGGACGCGCCGCCGCTCAGGTAAAGCTGGACCGTCAACGCGGTGACGTCGAGCAGCAGTCCAAGAAACAGCTCGGTGTTGGTGATCGCGTCCTGGCTGCTGTGCCGGCGCAGGCTGGCGACGTTGAGAGCGATCAGCAGCAGGATCACCACTGCCATCGGCACCAGCGGCAGCCCGATGCCAAGCGCGTAGCGGACGAACAGGATCGTCACGATCTGACCGCCGACCGCGATCCAGCGCAGTTGGATCAGAAGCAGAAAATTCTGCTTGTTGGTCTTGTCGTGCAGCGTCATTGGGCCGGGAGGTCCCCAGCCCTGGCCAAGCAGGTCACTCAAGCGGGAGTCCGATCCAGGCGCTGGTTGAGCCGCAGCGCCAGCAGCGTGCATAGCGCTCCCGACAGCAGATAGGCGCCTGACGAGATCAGCCCGAAATGGGCGGACAGGAACAGGGCGACAATGGGGGCGAAGCCGGCGCCGAACAGCCAGGCGAGATCCGAGGTCAGCGCAGCACCTGTATAGCGGTAGTTCTTTGAAAAATTCGAGGCGAGTGCTCCCGAAGACTGGCCGAACGACAGGCCGAGCAGGACGAAGCCCAACACCATGAAGACGGACTCTCCGACGAAGCCGCCATCGAGCAGCTGTGGCGCGAAACCGCTGAACACGGCAATGGCCACCGCCGAGCCTCCAAGCAAGGGCCAGCGCCCGACCCGGTCGGCAACGACGCCCGAGATCGCGATTGCCGCCAGGCCGAAGAAGGCTCCGATCGTCTCGATGACCAGGAACCGTGCCGGTCCCTCGCGCGTGAACAGGAAGATCCAGGACAGAGGAAACACCGTCACCATGTGGAACAGGGCGAAGCTCGCCAGCGGCGCGAAAGCGCCGAGCACGACAGTGCGCCCTTCGGCGCGCAACGTCTCGCGGACGGAAGTCGGCTCCAGTTCCTGGCCTTCGAACAGTTTGGTGTATTCCGGCGTCACCACGATGCGCAGCCGCGCGAACAGGGCGACGACGTTGATGGCGAAGGCGACGAAGAACGGGTAGCGCCAACCCCAGCTGAAGAAGTCTTCAGCCGACAGGTTGCCGACGAAATATGCAAACAGGGCACTGGCGACGATGAGCCCGAGTGGCGCGCCCAGCTGCGGGATCATCGCATACCAGCCGCGACGCTTTTCGGGGGCATTCAACGCCAGCAGCGAGGCAAGTCCGTCCCATGTCCCGCCCAGCGCCAGTCCCTGACCGATCCGGAACATGGCCAGCAGCCAGGCCGAAGCCGGGCCGATCTGGTCGTAACCGGGCACGAAGGCGATCGACACGGTCGAGGTCCCCAGCAGGAACAGCGCGATGGTGAGCTTGGCGCTGCGTCCGTAGGCGCGGTCGAGCGCGGTGAAGATCGCCGTCCCGATCGGCCGCGCGATGAAGGCAAGCGCGAAGATGGCGAAGGAGTAGAGCGTGCCGGTCAACGGGTCGGCATATGGAAATACGAGCTTGGGGAAAACGATGACGGAAGCGATCGCGTAGACGAAGAAGTCGAAGAATTCCGACGTCCTGCCGATGATGACGCCAACGGCGATTTCGCCGGGCTTCACCTCATGATGCCGCGCATTGATCCGTCTTGCGTCGGCTTCGATCTTCGAAGTTGGGCTCACAGCATTCTCCGTCGCCCCGCCGCGGTCTCATACGATCGCTTGCCATGTGCGCGGGCCAGATGCTTTGATGACGCCTGCCGCGTCATTGCGGCATTGGACAAATTGTCCAATGCCTTCATCGCCGCGGTACGGTTAGCACTGGGGGGAACAACCGACAGGTCATACATTGAGCCGTCTTCGTACCCTTTTCCTGCTGCCCCTGCTGGCATCGCTCGGCTCCTGCAGCATGGTCGTCCTGAACCCTGCCGGCGACGTCGCCGAGCAGCAGCGCGACCTGCTGATGGTGTCCACGGCACTGATGCTGATCGTCATCATACCGGTGATGGCTCTCACCATATTCTTTGCCTGGCGATACCGCCAGTCCAACCGCGAGGCGCGCTACGAGCCGGATTGGGACCACTCGACCCATCTCGAACTCGTCATTTGGGCTGTGCCGCTTCTGATCATCATCTGCCTGGGCGCGGTGACCTGGATGGGCACCCATCTGCTCGACCCCTATCGTCCGATCGGACGTGTAGCGGCCGGCAAGCCGCTGCCGCCGGACGTGCGCCCGCTTGAGGTCGAAGTCGTCGCGCTCGACTGGAAATGGCTGTTCATCTATCCGGAATACGGCGTCGCCGTGGTCAACGAACTGGCTGCGCCGGTCGACCGGCCGATCAGCTTTCGCATTACCTCCGCATCGGTGATGAACTCCTTCTACATTCCAGCACTGGCCGGCCAGATCTATGCGATGCCGGGTATGGAAACCAGGCTGCACGCTGTCATCAACAAGTCCGGCGACTATGAAGGGTTCTCTGCCAATTACAGCGGCGCCGGCTTCTCGGGAATGCGCTTCGCGTTCCACGGCCTCGAGGATGCCGGTTTCCAGGCATGGATCGCGAAGGCAAAGGACAGCGGCGGCAAGCTCGACCGAAACGGCTATCTTGAGCTCGAACAGCCCAGTGAGAACCAACCCGTGCGCCACTATGCGGCGGTGGATAGCGATCTCTACAAGGCGATCCTCAACATGTGCGTCGAGCCCGGCAAGATGTGCATGAGCGAGATGTCGCAGATCGATGCCAAGGGCGGTCTGGGAATGGCCGGCATCCGCAACACCCTTCCGCTGCTGTATGACAAGTTCGCCCGGCGCGGCACGATATTCGGCCCCGCCCCATCCTATGTCGCCAGCATATGCACGACCGAAGAAGCACTGGCCGCTTCGAAGGCTGATCAATCCGCCACGCCGATGACCTCGACGCCGATAGTCGGCGCTGGTCTGCAACGGCCACTGCCCCTGTCGATCCGACTGCCGTCACCTTCCGCAACCGGCACGCTTCGGTCGCCCTTCAACTCCTGAGGCGCCACGCAAGACATGTTCGACAATCCTGCTCTTCTCAAGGCGATCTTCGGCCGGCTTACGTTCGAGTCGCTGCCGCTGCACGAGCCCATCGTGGTCGCGCCCTTCATTGTCGTCGCGCTGGGCGGCATCGCCCTCGTCGGCGCGCTGACCTATTTCAAGCTCTGGGGCTATCTGTGGCGCGAATGGTTCACCAGCGTCGACCACAAGCGCATCGGTGTGATGTACATGGTGCTCGGCATCGTCATGCTGCTGCGCGGCTTCAGCGACGCCATCATGATGCGACTCCAGCAGGCGATGGCCTTCGGCGGTTCGGAAGGCTATCTCAATTCGCATCATTATGACCAGATCTTCACCGCGCACGGCGTCATCATGATCTTCTTCGTGGCGATGCCGCTGGTGACGGGCCTGATGAATTTCGTCGTCCCGCTGCAGATCGGCGCGCGCGACGTGTCGTTTCCGTTCCTCAACAATTTCAGCTTCTGGATGACGGTCGGCGGCGCGGTCATCGTCATGATGTCGCTGTTCGTCGTCGAATTCGCGCGCACCGGCTGGCTCGCCTACCCGCCGCTGTCGGGTATCGGCTACAGTCCCGATGTCGGTGTCGATTATTATATCTGGGCGCTGCAAGTGGCGGGCGTCGGCACGCTGCTGTCGGGCGTGAACCTGGTCTGCACCATCGTCAAGATGCGCGCGCCTGGCATGACCATGATGAGAATGCCGATCTTCACCTGGACCGCGCTCTGCACAAATGTGCTCATCGTCGCCGCCTTCCCGGTGCTGACGGCGGTGCTGGCCCTGCTGGCTCTCGACCGCTATGTCGGCACCAACTTCTTCACGAACGACTTCGGCGGCAATCCGATGATGTACGTGAACCTGATCTGGATCTGGGGCCACCCCGAGGTCTACATCCTGATCCTGCCGGCCTTCGGCATATTTTCCGAAGTGACCTCGGCCTTCTGCGGCAAGCGGCTCTTTGGCTACACCTCGATGGTCTACGCAACCATCGTCATCACCATCCTGTCCTATCTCGTCTGGCTGCATCACTTTTTCACCATGGGGTCGGGAGCGAGCGTCAACTCGTTCTTCGGCATCACCACGATGATCATTTCGATCCCGACAGGCGCCAAGATATTCAACTGGCTGTTCACCATGTACCGCGGCCGCATCCGCTTCGAACTGCCGATGATGTGGACAGTCGCCTTCATGCTGACCTTCACCGTCGGCGGCATGACCGGCGTGCTGCTCGCCGTTCCGCCGGCCGACTTCGTGCTCCACAACAGCCTGTTCCTGGTCGCGCATTTCCACAACGTCATCATCGGCGGCGTGCTGTTCGGCCTGTTTGCCGGTATCAGCTACTGGTTCCCCAAGGCATTCGGCTTCCGGCTCGATCCGTTCTGGGGAAAGATGTCCTTCTGGTTCTGGGTGGTCGGCTTCTGGTTCGCCTTCATGCCGCTGTACATCCTCGGCCTGATGGGCGTAACGCGCCGGCTACGCACCTTCGAGGATCCCTCGCTGCAGATCTGGTTCATCATCGCCGCTTTTGGCGCCTTCCTGATCCTCCTTGGTATCCTGTCCTTCCTCATCCAGATCTTCGTCAGCGTGCGCCGGCGCGAGCAGCTTCGCGACGACACCGGTGATCCGTGGGACGGGCGTACACTCGAATGGGCAACCTCGTCGCCGCCCCCGGCCTACAATTTCGCCTTTACGCCGGTCGTCCACGATCTCGACACCTGGGCGGACATGAAGAATCGCGGTTACCAGCGTCCGTTGACGGGCTTCCACGACATCCACATGCCGCGCAACACCGGAGCCGGCGTCATTCTGGCTGGGTTGAGCGTGGTGCTTGCCGTGGCGCTCATCTGGTACATCTGGTGGCTGGCGATCGTGAGCTTCGTTGCTCTGATCGGCTACGCCATCGCGCATACCTTCAATTACGACCGGGACTTCCACATTCCGTCCAGCGACGTCACCCGCGTCGAGGACGAGCGGACACGCCTGCTCGCAGCCACCAGCCAGGCGGGATGAGCACCATGGCACACGCCGACACGGTGATCGACGACACGATCTTCCACCTGGAAGACGACCACGGCCATGCCGAGAGCGGCAGCAGCACCATGCTCGGCTTCTGGATCTACCTGATGAGCGACTGCCTCATCTTTGCGATGCTGTTTGCAGTCTACGGCGTGCTCGGTGGCAACTACGCCGCCGGGCCCGCGCCGAAGGACCTGTTCGATCTTCCGCTGGTCGCGCTCAACACCACCATGCTGCTCCTGTCCTCCATCACCTACGGCTTCGCGATGCTGGAGATGGCGAAAGGGCGAGTGAGGCCGATGCAGGTGTGGCTGGTGATCACCGGCCTGTTCGGCCTCGCCTTTCTCGGCATCGAACTCTACGAATTCGCCCATTTCATCCACGAGGGGGCGACGCCGCAGCGCAGCGGCTTTCTTTCGTCGTTCTTCACGCTGGTCGGAACGCATGGCCTGCACGTCACCTTCGGCCTGGTCTGGCTGGTGGTGCTGATGGTGCAGGTCTCCAGGCATGGGCTGATCGCCGCGAACCAGCGGCGCCTGATGTGCCTGAGCATGTTCTGGCACTTCCTCGACGTCATCTGGATCGGCGTCTTCACCTTCGTTTATCTGATGGGAATGTTGCGATGAGCGCCGGGCACCAAACAGACACCAGCAACCACAGCCACGCGCATCACGGCGTCAATCACGGCTCGCTGGCCGGCTATCTGACAGGCTTCGGCCTGTCCGTCGTGCTGACCGCCGTTCCCTTCTGGCTGGTCATGACCAACGCGCTCGGCAATCAGATGGCGTCGGCGATTGCCATCATGGCCTTCGCCGTCGTGCAAATCATCGTCCACATGGTGTTCTTCCTGCATATGAACACCAGGTCGGAGAGCGGCTGGACCATGATGGCGCTGATCTTCACCCTCATCCTGGTGATGATCGCGCTGACGGGCTCGCTCTGGGTCATGTACCATCTGAACGTCAACATGATGCCCGGCCATGACATGAGTCAGATACCCTGAGAGAGGGACCTGGCTTTGGACGAACAGGCGCGGACGACACCGCATCCGAATACAGGCGACGGCCAAAGGGTTACGCGTTCGAGATGGACGCTATTGATGCTTTGCCTTTGCGGAGCCATCGGCATCGCAGGGTTCTCGGCGCTCGGTATCTGGCAGCTGGAGCGCCGCGTCTGGAAGCTCGACCTGATCGAGCGTGTCGACCAGCGTCTCAAGGCAGTACCCGTGGCCGCCCCGGCGCCTTCGGCCTGGCCAGCGATCAACGCCAGGGATGACGAGTATCGCCGCCTCGTCGTCACGGGCCGGTTTCTCGGTGATCGCGAGACCCTGGTCCAGGCGGTCACCGATCTCGGCGGTGGCTTCTGGGTAATGGCGCCCTTCCG
>NZ_RZRW01000020.1:18147-23867 GCF_003998745.1 Mesorhizobium sp. M7A.F.Ca.US.014.04.1.1
GCTTCACGATTCTGGTGAACAGGGGCTTCGTGCCGACGGACAAGCGCGATCCGGCAACCCGCTTCGCAGGCAAGCCCTCGGGCGATCACACCGGAATTCATGGCCTGTTGCGCATCAGCGAACCGAAAGGCGGCTTCCTGCGCACCAACGATCCGGCTGCCAACCGCTGGTATTCGCGCGATGTACAGGCGATCGCCGCCAAGCAAGGCATCGGGCAGGTCGCTCCTTATTTCATCGATGCCGATGCCACGCCCAATCCGGGAGGGTGGCCGGTCGGCGGCCTGACGGTCGTTTCGTTCCACAACAACCATCTGGTCTATGCCCTGACATGGTTCGGGCTGGCCTTGATGGTGCTGGGCGCGGTCGCCTGGCTGTTGCGGCAGGCTGTGAAAGACAGGCCCGGCGGGGGCTGACCGCTGACCGCTGGCCGAGGCAAAGCCGAAATTACGCACGGAAGCGCTCATGCCGGCGCAGAGGATGGCGTGATCGCTCTGCTCGTGCCGGCTGGTCATTTCCGACGCGCATCAATAGGTTTCCCTTCAAACCCTCATCCATGAGCGCGCAGGGCAGGCTTCCCAGCCGTCTCGGGCTGGAGCACCTAGCTAAAACCGCTGGCGAAACGCGACCGATTTGCGTATCACTCCGCCGCCATTGGAGCCCTATCGATGTTTGAGACCCTGCAGCCCGCCCCCGCCGACAAGATCCTGGCCCTGATCGGCCTTTATCGCGCCGATCCGCGCCCCGACAAAGTCGATCTCGGCGTCGGCGTCTACAAGGATCGCGACGGCAAGACGCCGGTTATGCGCGCCGTGCGCGAGGCGGAAAAGCGCCTGCTGCAGGCCCAGGACACCAAGACCTATCTCGGCCTTGCCGGCGATACCGGCTTCAACACGGTGATGGCCAAGCTCGCCTTCGGTCCGGGCGCTGACATGACGCGCATCCGCGCCGCACAGGCGCCCGGCGGCTCCGGCGCGCTGCGGCTGGTGGCGGAATTGCTGAAGCGGACGCGTTCGGACGCAACCATCTGGCTGTCGGACCCGACCTGGCCGAACCACATGCCGGTGATGCGCGCCGCCGGCCTGCAGATCCGTGAATACCCGTATTTCGACGCCGCGTCGGGTGCTGTTCGCTTCGACGACATGCTGGCGGCCCTGCGGACCGCAAAGAGCGGCGACGTCGTGCTGCTGCATGGCTGCTGCCACAACCCAACCGGCGCCAATCTGGATGCGGCACAGTGGGCAGCCGTTACCGATCTGGTCGTCGAGCGCGCGCTGCTGCCGTTCGTCGACATCGCTTATCAGGGCTTTGGCGATGGCCTTGAGGCCGACGCCCTCGGCTTGCGCCTGCTGGCGGCGAAAGTTCCGGAAATGGTCGTCGCGTCGAGCTGCTCGAAGAATTTCGCCGTCTACCGCGACCGCGTCGGCGCAGCAATGATCCTGGCCAAGGACGGCGCACAGGCAGATGTGGCGATGAGCCAGATGCTGTCGGCGGCGCGCGCCATGTATTCGATGCCGCCGGACCACGGGGCAGCAGCCGTACGCATCGTGCTGGAGGACGCCGCCTTGCGTGCAGACTGGGAAGCCGAACTTGAAGAGATGCGGCTGCGCATGCTGAGACTCCGTGTCCAGTTCTCCGAAGCCCTGCGCCGGCAATCCAATTCCGACCGCTTCGATTTCGTCGCCAGCCATCGCGGCATGTTCTCCCGCCTTGGCCTCACCGAAGCGCAAGTCGAACGGCTGCGCGCCGAGCACGGCGTCTACATGGTCGGCGACAGCCGCATCAATGTCGCCGGCCTGCCCGAGGACGGCATGGACGACCTCGCCAAAGCGATCGTCTCGGTGCTCGACTGACGTGGCTCGCCTGTGGACAAGGCACTCTCGCCGGCTGACAGCGTTGGCCGCGCGGCCGGCCGCGCGATAGCATCAGCCCTATGACGCCATCGAAAGACATTTCGCGCCTGATCGAGATCATGGCGGCGCTGCGGGCGCCGAAGACCGGCTGTCCCTGGGATATCGAACAGGATTTCTCGACCATCGCGCCCTACACGATCGAAGAGGCCTATGAGGTCGCGGATGCCATCGCGCGCGGCGACCTCGACGATCTGCGCGACGAACTCGGCGATCTGCTGCTGCAGGTCGTCTACCACGCGCAAATGGCCGAGGAGGCCGGCGAGTTTGCCTTCCCCGATGTGGTGCAAGCCATCACGACGAAAATGATCCGACGCCATCCGCATGTCTTCGGCGACGAAAAGGCCCGCAGCGCCGGCATGGCCAAGGGCATGTGGGAAAAGATCAAGGCAGAAGAGAAGGCAGAGAAACGAAGCGCCCGCCTCGCGCGCGGTCTCGATCCCGAAGACAATGGCAAGGGGTTTCTGGATAGCGTGCCGGTCGCCCTGCCCGCGCTGACCCGGGCGCTGAAACTTCAGGAGAAGGCCGCCCGCGTCGGCTTCGACTGGAGCGAGGCAGCACCCATCCTCGACAAGATCGAGGAAGAGATCGGCGAATTGCGCGAGGCGCTGGCCAAGGGCGACACCGCCTCGATCAAGGACGAGTTCTGCGACATGCTGTTTGCCGTCGTCAATCTCGGTCGCCACCTCAAGCTCGATTCGGAAGCAGCGCTGAGCGGCACCAACGAGAAATTCCGCTCACGTTTCCATTATGTCGAGCAGGCTTTGGAGAAAGCCGGCAACACGCTGGACAAGGCTGATCTGGCCGAGATGGAAGCGCTCTGGCAGGAAGCAAAGACCGCGAAGTAGTCTCTCTTTTCGGGCAACTCCCGACGGAAACCGCTATACACTTTTCCTGGAACTGCTCCGGATTATCCGTTGTTTTTACGACGCAATCTGTTTTCGATCTCTTCGCGCGCGCTTTGCGTGGCCTTCAGCGAGATGGTGGCGCTGCCGTCGTCATTGTCGCTTCGCGAAACCACATCGCCATTGCGGTAAAGCCAGTCGACAAGGCCGAACTGTGCCGGCTCGATCGTCACGGTGAGGTCTTCGAGTTCGCCCGCCATCCGCGTTTCGATGATCGCCTTCAGCGCATCGATGCCCTCGCCGGTCACCGCCGACACCGCAATCGGCGGCGCCTTGTTGGCATCGGCGCCGTCTGCAAGCAGCCGGGTCCGGTTGCCTTCGTCGAGCCGGTCGATCTTGTTCCACACTTCGATCACCCGCTTGGCATCACCAGCGTCAACGCCAAGATCTGCAAGGATACGCTCGACATCCTCGGCCTGGGCGGCCGTGTCCGGATCGGAAATGTCGCGCAGATGAAGCACGAGGTCGGCCTCGACCACCTCTTCCAGGGTGGCGCGGAAAGCCGCGATCAGATGTGTCGGCAGGTCCGAAATGAAGCCGACCGTGTCGGAGAGGATGATCGGCGTGCCATGTGGCAGGCGCACGCGGCGCAGCGTCGGGTCGAGCGTGGCGAACAGCATGTCCTGTGCCAGCACATCCGCCCCGGTCAGCCGGTTGAACAGCGTCGACTTGCCGGCATTGGTGTAGCCGACGATCGCCACCACCGGGGACGGCACCTTCCTGCGCTTGGCGCGGTGCAGCTCCCGCGTGCGCCGCACCGTTCCCCGCTCCTGCTTGTGCTTGATGATCTTTTCCTGCAACTGCCGCCGGTCGGATTCGATCTGTGTTTCGCCGGGGCCCCCAAGGAATCCGGCGCCGCCGCGCTGACGCTCCAAATGGGTCCAGCTACGCACGAGGCGGCCCTTCTGGTAGTTGAGATGGGCGAGCTCGACCTGCAGCGTGCCTTCCTTGGTGCGTGCACGCTCGCCGAATATCTCGAGGATCAGCCCGGTGCGGTCCAGCACCTTGGCGTTCAGCTCTTTCTCGAGATTGCGTTGCTGCACAGGGGTCAGCGGATGGTCGACGACGACCACTTCCGCATGTCCCTCTTTGACGATTTCCGCGAACTCGGCGACCTTGCCGCTGCCGAGCAGCGTCGCCGGGCGCGGATCGTTGACGGTCACCACCGCGGTGTGAATCAGATCAAGGTTGATGGCGCGGGCAAGGCCAACGGCCTCGTCGTGACGCGCATCAGCCGAACGCATCAGCCGCGGGCGGTTGGTCTCGTCGTCGTTGCGCTGGTGGCGGGTAAGGACGGGCACAATGACCACGGCCCGGGTCGGGCCCTTGGCCTCAGTCCTGGGGTGATGCGCTGGTTTCCCGCGAACGGTGGCGTCCGCGTCTTTCTCACGTGCCAATCAGGCGCCCTGGCTTTCCTCGCCATCGAACATCTGAACCGGCTGGCTCGGCATGATCGTGGAAATGGCGTGCTTGTAGACGAGCTGGGAGTGACCATCGCGGCGCAGCAGGACACAGAAATTGTCGAACGAAGTGACCACGCCGGTCAGCTTCACGCCGTTGATGAGGAAGATGGTGAGCGGGTTCTTGCTCTTGCGAACTGAATTCAGGAACAGGTCCTGAAGGTTTTGCGATCGTTCCGCCATTGTTCTTGTCTTTCGCCGATCCCCTTCGGTTTGCAAGCCAATGCGCCAAATTAACGGGCGCATGTCAAGCTCGCAAACACCGTCTTGTCGTCAGTAACGACAAGCAGAACGAGATATATTGATGTTCATTCCACCTGTGCGGTTATCAGGCTGGACTTTTTTCCGCAATGTCAAAAAAGGCTTGCCGCAACGAAAGTGTTATTGAGCCGGGGTGCCCATTGGCGACCGTGTCGCCATCGATGGTCACCACCGGCATGGCGATCGTCGTTGCGGAACTGATGAACGCCTCGCGTGCCGTCTTGGCCTCGGCGACGGAAAAGCCGCGCTCCTCGATCTTCAGGCCAAGCTTGGCCGCCACTTCGAACATGGTCGTGCGGGTGATGCCGCGCAGGATGCCATGCTCGGCCGGCCTGGTGACCAGAACGCCGTCCCTGGTGACGATCCAGGCGTTGGACGAGCCGCCTTCCTTGACGTTACCTTCGGTGTCGACGAACCAGGCTTCCTGCGCACCGGCTTCCTTTGCCTTCTGCTTGGCCAAGACATTGGGCAGCAGCCCGACAGTCTTGATGTCGACCCTGTCCCAGCGGTTCTCCGGCACGGTGATGACGGCGATGCCTGTCTCGGCTCGCTTTGCACCAGCGGCAGGATCGGCCTTCCTGGCGGTTACCACCAGCGAAGGCTTGGTGTCGGCGGAAGGGAAGACGAAGTCGCGGCTGGCCACGCCGCGCGTCACCTGCACGTAGACCAGGCCATTGGCGACGTGGTTGCGATTGACCACCTCACGCAGAATGAGCGGCAGCACGTGAGAGGTGACCGGCCAGGCGATCGACAATTCGGTCAGCGAACGGTTCAGCCGGGCCAGGTGGCGCGGCATGTCGACGATGAAGCCACGCGCCACTTCGCAGACCTCATAGACACCGTCGGCAAACTGATAGCCGCGATCCTCGATATGCACGGCAGCGTCGGCGTGCGTGACATAGCGCCCGTTGACATAGGCAATGCGCGGCATTGGCGACCCCTCAGAAATTCTCGGGCTTTCTTATGCGATTCCACCGCGGGCGTAACCGGCAAATGGTTGGACCACGCGCGGCTGGTCGGACGTCGCGCTTAGACGCCCAGGGACTTCAGCTTGCGATGCAGAGCGGAGCGCTCCATGCCGATGAACTCGGCGGTTTTCGAGATGTTGCCGCCGAACCGGTTGATCTGGGCGATCAGGTAATCCTTCTCGAACTGCTCACGCGCTTCGCGGAGCGGCAGCGCCATGA